>CAXTJP010000003.1:0-88038 GCA_964244615.1 uncultured Acetobacteraceae bacterium | reverse complement strand
GAACGGCGCCGGCAAGACCACGCTGCTGCGGGCGCTGGCCGGCCTGCTGCCGGGCGGCCGGGTGCAGCCGCGCCGCGTCGCCTACGTGGCGCAGGGCGCCGCCAGCGCGTGGGGGCTGACGGTGGCCGAGCTGGTGGCGCTCGGCCGTATCCCCTGGTCCGACACGGACCGGGACGCGGTGTCGGCGGCGATGCTGGCCTGCGGCGTCGAGGCCCTCGCCGGCCGGCGGGTGAACCAGCTTTCCGGCGGCCAGGCGCGACGCGCCATGCTGGCCCGCGCGCTGGCGACGCGGCCGGAGGTGCTGCTGCTGGACGAGCCGGTGGCCGACCTCGACCCGCGCGCGGCGCACGACATCATGCGCCTCCTGGCCGGTCTCGCCCGCGACGGCCGCATCGTGGTGGCCGTGCTGCACGCCGTGGAGCTTGCGGTGGCCTACGCCACACGCATGTTGGTGCTGGATCACGGTCGGGTCGTGGCCGACGCGCCGCCGGCGCAGGCCCTGGCCCCGGCCGCCGCGAGCTTCGGCATGGGGCTGGATGTGGCGGCCTCGGCCCGGCTGGTACCCCCGCCTGTGGGAGAGAGATGATGGTGGTGCGGATTGATCGCGTGGTGACGCGCGGCGGGGATGGCGGCCAGACCTCGCTCGGCGACGGCACGCGTGTGAGCAAGGACCACCGCCGGGTGGAAGCCTACGGCACGGTGGACGAGGCCAACGCCACGCTCGGCATCCTGCGCGTGCACACGGCGGGGGACCCGGTGGCCGACGCCATGCTGGCGCGCATGCAGAACGACCTGTTCGACATCGGCGCCGACCTCTGCGTGCCCGGGCAGGCGGGCGACCGGCTGCGCGTGCCGGCCGGCATGGCGGCGCGGCTGGAGGCGGAGGTGGCCCTGGTGAATGCCGGGCTGCCGGTGCTGGCGAGCTTCGTGCTGCCGGGCGGCACGCCGGCCGCAGCCTACGCTCATCTGGCCCGCACGGTGCTGCGACGGGCCGAGCGCCGCGTGGTGCGGCTGCTGCAGGACGAGGCGGTGAACCCCGAAGTGGTGCGGGCGCTCAACCGCATGTCGGATTTGCTCTTCGTGCTCGGCCGCAGGCTGAACGGGGGGGCGGACGTGCTGTGGAGGCCGGGGGGCGTGGCCGCGCCGGCCGCCCTGCCCTAGCCGGCCTTCCTTTCCGGCGGCTTTCGGGCTAGTCCACGCGTCATGTCGGATACCATCTCCGGCCTCTCCTTCGAGGACGCCCTCGCCGAACTCGAACGAATCGTTCGCGGCCTGGAAGGCGGCCAGCAGAAGCTGGAGGACGCCATCACCTGTTACGAGCGCGGCACCGCCCTGCGTCGGCACTGCGAAGCCAAGCTGGCCGAGGCGGAGGCGCGCGTGCAGGCCATCGTCGAGCGGGCCGACGGCTCGCTGGCGCTCAAGGCGGTCGCGTCGTGACCGCCGACAGCATGGAGGTCGGGCTGCACGGCACGCCCGAGGCGGCGCTGATGGCGGCCCTGACCGACCGCGCGGCGGAGGTGGAGGCCTGCCTGGACGGGCTGCTGCCGCTGGAATCGGGGCTCGAGGCACGGCTGATCGAGGCGATGCGCTACGCGGCGCTGGGCGGCGGGAAGCGGCTGCGCGGGTTCCTGGTGATGGAGGTGGCCTCGCTGTTCCGGGTCGCTTCGGCCTGTGCCGCGCGCGTGGCAGCCTCGGTGGAGATGCTGCACGCCTACTCGCTGGTGCATGACGACCTGCCGGCGATGGACGACGACGATCTGCGACGCGGCAAGCCCAGCACGCACCGCGCCTTCGACGAGGCGACCGCCATCCTGGCCGGCGACGCCCTGCAGGCACGCGCCTTCGAGGTGCTGGCCGAGGAGGGCACCCACTCCGACCCGCAGGCGCGCTGCGAGCTGGTCTGCGCGCTGGGCCTGGCGGCGGGCGCGCGCGGGATGGCCGGCGGCCAGATGATCGACATGGAGGCCGAGGGACGCAGCCTGTCGCTCGGCGAGGTGGCGCGATTGCAGGCGCTGAAGACCGGCCGGCTGATCCAGTACGCGGCCGAGGCCGGCGCCATCCTGGGCCGCGCCCCCTGGCAGGTGCGCACCCAGATCGCCGCCTATGGCCGGGACCTCGGCGCCGCGTTCCAGATCGCCGACGACGTGCTGGACACGGTCGGCACCGCCGAGCAGATCGGCAAGACGGCGGGCAAGGACGAGGCTGCCGGAAAAGCCACAGTGGTATCAATTCTGGGGGTCGACCGCGCCGAAGCGCAGGCCCGGATGTTGTGTGAGCAGTCAAAAGCCCATCTTGAACATTTCGGGCCGGAGGCGGACAGGTTGAGGGCGCTTGCGTCCTGGGTTGTCGCGCGCCGCAATTAGGCGTTCGGGTTTGGCGAGCAGGGAGTACTTGACCGATCATGGATGCTGAACCACGCATGGGCACCGCAGCGTTTCCCGCCGGCAGCCGGCCAGCCACGCCGTTGCTCGACCGCGTGAACACGCCGTCCGACCTGCGCAACCTGTCCAACGAGCAGCTCCGCCAGGTGGCCGACGAGCTGCGGGCCGAGACGGTGGACGCGGTGTCCACGACGGGCGGCCACCTCGGTGCCTCGCTGGGCGTCGTCGAGCTGACGGTGGCGCTGCACGCGGTGTTCGATACGCCTACCGACAAAGTGATCTGGGACGTGGGCCACCAGGCCTACCCGCACAAGATCCTGACCGGCCGACGCAGCCGCATACGCACGTTGCGCCAGGCCGGCGGCCTGTCCGGCTTCACCCGCCGCAGCGAGAGCGAGTACGATCCGTTCGGCGCGGCGCACAGCTCCACATCGATCTCTGCCGGCCTCGGCTTCGCGGTGGCCAACGAGCTGCAGGGCCATCCCGAGCGGCACGTGGTGGCGGTGATCGGCGACGGTGCCATGAGCGCCGGCATGGCGTACGAGGCGATGAACAACGCCGGCGCCCGCAAGAGCCGCCTGATCGTGGTGCTGAACGACAACGAGATGTCCATCGCGGCCCCGGTCGGTGCCATGAGCGCCTACCTGTCGCGCCTGATGAGCAGCCAGAGCTTCCTCTCGCTGCGCGACGTGGCCGGCCGCATCACTAAGCATTTCCCGTGGGGCCTCGACCGCACGGCCAAGCGCGCCGAGGAGTACGCGCGCGGCCTGCTGACCGGCGGCACGCTGTTCGAGGAGCTGGGCTTCTACTACGTGGGCCCGATCGACGGGCACAACATGGACCACCTGCTGCCGGTGCTGCGCAACCTGCGCGACGCCGACGTGAAGGGCCCCATCCTGCTGCACGTGATCACCAAGAAGGGGTTCGGCTACCCGCCCGCGGAAGCCACCACCGACAAGCTGCACGCGGTCGCCAAGTTCAACGTGGTGACCGGCGAGCAGGTGCGCGCCCCGGCCGGGCCGCCGACCTACACCCGCGTCTTCGCCGACGCGCTGGTGGACGAGGCCGAACGTGACGAGCGGATCGTGGCGATCACCGCGGCCATGCCGTCTGGCACCGGCCTCGACCGGTTCGAGAAGCGGTTTCCCGACCGGTTCTTCGACGTGGGCATCGCCGAGCAGCACGCCGTCACCTTTGCCGCCGCCATGGCGGCCGAGGGCATGGCCCCGTTCGCCACCATCTATTCCACCTTCCTGCAGCGCGCCTACGACCAGGTGGTGCACGACGTGGTGCTGCAGAACCTGCCGGTGCGCTTCGCTATCGACCGCGCCGGTCTCGTCGGCAACGACGGGGCCACCCATGCCGGCAGCTTCGACCTGTCGTTCCTGGGCTGCCTGCCCAACATCGTGCTGATGGCGCCGTCCGACGAGGCCGAGCTGGTGCACATGGTGGCGACCGCCGCCTCGATCGGCGACCGCGCCTCCGCCTTCCGCTACCCGCGCGGCGAGGGCAACGGCGTCGTGTTGCCGGCGCGGGGCGAGATCCTGCCGATCGGCCGTGGGCGCATGCTGCGCGAAGGCGGTCGTGTCGCCATCCTCAGCCTGGGCACCCGGCTCGGCGAGGCGTTGCGCGCCGCCGACGCGCTGGCCGCACGCGGGCTGCCGACCACGGTCGCCGATGCGCGCTTCGCCAAGCCCATCGACATCGCGCTGCTGGAGCAGCTGGCGCGGCACCACGAGGTGCTGATCACGGTGGAGGAGGCCTCGGTCGGCGGTTTCTCCTCCTTCGTCGGCCATCACCTCGCCTCGGGCGGGTTCCTCGACGGCGGCCTGCGTTTCCGGCCGATCGTGTTGCCTGACCGGTTCATCGACCACATGAGCCCGGCGGCGCAGATCGTGGAAGCCGGCCTAGACGCCAAGTCCATCGTGCGGACGGTGCTGGGTGCGCTCGGCCGCGACGCGAAGGAAGCGGTGAACCTGTGAGCCGCCGCGCCGCCATAACGCTGCTCGCCTTTGTCGGCTTGGCCCCCGCCGCCGGGGTGCACGCCCAGTCCGGCGACCCCTCGGCGCCGATCAAGGCGCTGAACGCCTCGCTGGTTGCCGCCATGAAGACCGGCAGCACGCCGTTCGCCAGCCGCTACCAGGCGCTGGCACCGGCCGTGGACGAGGCCTTCAACCTGCCGCAGATCCTGCAGACGGTGGTCGGCCTTCGCTGGGCCGCCATCCCGCCGGCCGGTCAGGCCAAGCTGCTGGCAACCTTCCGCGCCTACACGGTCGCCTCCTACGCCAGCAACTTCGACAAGGATTCCGGCGATCGCATCGACCTGCTGCCGGAAACACGGAGCGTGGGCGCCGACCGGGTGGTGGAAACGCAGATCGTGCCCAGGACGGGCGAGCCGACCCGTATCGACTACGTGATGCGCCAATTTTCCAGGAACGGGTCCCCCGGCTGGCAGGCCGTGGACGTGCTGGAGCAGGGCACCATCAGCCAGGCCGCCGTGCAGCGTTCGGACTTCCGAAGCCTGCTCACCGGCGGCCCCGACAAGCTGGTCGCCAGCTTGCAGCAGAAGATCGACGCGATGTCGGGCGGCACCATAAAGCCGTGATCTCAGAGGCGTCATTCGTGTCGGTGCTGGTCACCGCGGCGTTGACCTGTGCGGGCTTTGTCCAGGCAGCGTGCGGGTGGATGGCCGTCCGGCGGTTCAGCGCAACCGCCCCGCCGCCCGGAGATCGGCCGGCGATCACGGTGATGAAGCCGCTGCACGGCGACGAGCCGTTGCTGGAGGCGGCCCTGGCCAGCTTCTGCGCCCAGGACTACCCAAACTTCCAGATCGTGTTCGGCGTGCAGGATCCGAAAGACAGCGCGCTGGCCGTGGTCAGGCGGTTGCGCGGCCGCTTTCCAGGGGTCGACATCGACCTGGTGGTGGACCCGACGCCGCATGGCGAGAACCGCAAGGTCGGCAACCTGGTCAACATGTATCCCTCGGCCCGGCACGGCGTGCTGGTCATCTCCGACAGCGACATGCACGTTCCGCCAGACTACCTGGCGCGCGTGGCCGACGCGCTGTCGGTGCCGGGGACGGGGCTCGTGACGACGCTCTACACCGGCCGTCCGGCCGGCCGTTCGCTGACCGGGTTGCTGGGTGCGTCCTACATCGCGCAGAGCTTCGCCGCCGGCGCGCTGATGGCGCGCGCGCTGGGCCGGCAGGATTGCATGGGCGCCACCATGGCGCTGACGCGCGAGACGCTGATGCGGGTGGGCGGGCTGCCGGCCCTGTCGCCCTATGTTGCCGATGATGCAGTGCTGGGCAGCAAGGTGCGGGCGACCGGGCAGCGTGTGACGCTGGCCGCCTGCGTGCCCGCGACCACCGTCGGCGAGACGAACCTGGCGGCCCTGTTCCGCCACGAACTGCGCTGGGCGCGCACCATACGCGCCGTGGAACCGCTGGGCTTCGCGGTCAGCTGCATCCAGTACCCGGCCTTCTGGGCATTGCTGACGGTGCTGCTCTCCGGCGGGGCCGCCTGGGCGCTCGGGATGTGGCTGCTGGCCGTGGCCGTGCGCGGCGTCGTCGGACTGGGCGTCGAGCGGTCGATGGGGGCGGTTCGCACGCCGCTCTGGATGCCAGCCCTGCGCGACGTGCTCTCCATGGCGGTGCTGCTGGCCGCCTATATGGGCGAGGACGTGGCGTGGCGCGGGCATGTGCTCAGCACCAGCCAGGACACCGGCTACAGTGCCGCGCGCGTGTTGCTGGCGACGCGCAGGGGATAGTGACCATGATGAAGACGTTGTTCCTGCAGCCGCCGTCGTTCGACGGGTTCGACGGCGGTGCGGGCTCCCGCTATCAGGCCAAGCGCGAGATCAAGAGCTTCTGGTACCCGACCTGGCTGGCGCAGCCGGCTGCCCTGGTCGAAGGCAGCAAGCTGATCGACAGCCCGCCGGCCCGCACGTCGCTGGAGACCGTGACACAGGCGGCCCGCGAGCACGACCTCGTGGTCATGCATACCTCCACGCCCTCGTTCGCGTCCGACGTGAAAGTCGCCCGCGCGCTGAAGGATGCGAAACCGTCGCTGAAGATCGGCATGGTCGGCGCCAAGGTGGCGGTGCAACCGCGCGAGAGCATGGAGGCCAGCGCGGGGATCATCGACTTCGTGGCGCGCAACGAGTTCGACTTCACCATCAAGGAGGTGGCGGAGGATCGCCCGTGGGCGGGGATCGACGGCATCACCTGGCGCGATCCGAACGGCGCACTGGTGCACAACAAGGAGCGCGCGACGCTCGAGGACATGGACAGCCTGCCATTCGTGACCGACGTGTACAAGCGCGACCTGCGCATCGAAGACTACTTCATCGGCTACCTGCTGCACCCCTACATCTCGTTCTACACCGGCCGCGGCTGCAAGTCGCATTGCACCTTCTGCCTGTGGCCGCAGACGGTGGGCGGCCATCGCTACCGTGTGCGCAGCCCGGCCCACGTGGCCGAGGAGATCCGGCGCTGCATGAAGATGTTCCCGCAGGTGCGGGAGTATTTCTTCGACGACGACACCTTCACCGACGACCTGCCGCGCGCCGAGGCCATCGCGCGCGAGCTCGGCAAGCTCGGCGTCACCTGGTCGTGCAACGCGAAGGCCAACGTGCCGCGCGACACGCTGAAGGTGCTCAAGGATAACGGCCTGCGCCTGTTGCTGGTCGGCTACGAGAGCGGCAACCAGCAGATACTCTACAACATCAAGAAGGGCATGCGCATCGACGTCGCGCGCCGCTTCACCAAGGATTGCCACGAGCTGGGCATCAAGATCCACGGCACGTTCATCCTGGGCCTGCCCGGCGAGAGCCAGGAGACGATACGCGAGACGATCAAGTTCGCGACCGACATCAACCCGCACACCATACAGGTGTCGCTGGCGGCACCCTATCCCGGCACGTTCCTGTACAAGCAGGCGATGGAGAATGGTTGGCTGGACGTGAACAACGCCGAGCTGATCGACGACCACGGCGTGCAGATCGCGCCGCTCACCTACCCGCACCTCGCGCACACCGAGATTTTCGACAACGTGGAGACGTTCTACCGGAAGTTCTATTTCCGTGCGCCGAAGATCGCCGCAATCGTGGGCGAGATGGTGACCAGCCGGCAGATGATGGTGCGCCGCCTGCGCGAGGGCGTGGAGTTCTTCCAGTTCTTGCGGGACCGGCACAAGGCGGCTTGAAGCTTTCGCTCGTCGGGAGACGGTGCCGCTCTTTGCCACCGATCGTGCGTTCGGCAAGCGGCTGTCTGCAAAGAAAGAACAGGTCTGCGCACCGCCACCTTTGCCTCATGTCAGCCCTGCTTTCGTCCGGCCGTCGCGGCCCCGCGCTCGCGACGCGACCGCCGAAGGCGGCTTGGCCTTGAACCGCGTTGGCCGGACGAAAGACAATCGGCCTGAGAGGCAGGCCGCGGGAGGGAACAACGCGCCTGGTGAAGGCGAGCGCCGCCTGATCACCACCGCGGATGATTTCGGCCTCAGCATCGGCGTTAACGAGGCGGTCGAGCAGGCCGCCACGCGCGGCATCCTGACCAGCGCCAGCCTGATGGTCTCCGCGCCCGAAGCGTCGGACGCCGTCGCCCGCGCGCGCGCCACGCCCCGGCTCGCGGTCGGCCTGCACCTGGTCGTCATCGAAGGCACGCCCACGCTGCCGCCGGAGCGCATTCCCGACCTGGTGGATGGCGACGGGCGATTTCCGTCCGACCAGTTCCGTCTCGGTTGCGCCTATTTCTTTTCGCGACGCGTCCGCAGCCAGCTCGCGGCCGAGATCCGCGCGCAGTTCGCGGCGTTTCGCGCCACAGGCCTGGTCCTGGACCACGCCAACGCCCACAAGCACATGCACCTGCACCCGACGGTCGGCCGCCTGATGATCGATATCGGCCGCGAGTACGGGCTGGCCGCCTTGCGCGTGCCCGCGGAGCGGCTGCCGAGCGGCACGGCGCGCACCCTGGGCGACCGCGCGCTTCGCCGTTGGTGCGGGCTGCTTCGCCGCCAGGCCAGGACGGCCGGCCTGCTGACCAACGATGGCGTACTCGGCCTGGCCTGGACCGGGCACATGAACCCGGCGCGAACCCAGGCCCTGATCGACCGCCTTCCAGCCGGGCTGACGGAGCTGTATTTCCACCCGGCCACGCGACGGGAGACCGCGCTCGCGGCCCTGATGCCGGATTACGAGCACACGGCCGAACTCGCCGCCCTGTTGCAGGCCGTTCTGCCCGAAGACGTTCGCCTGACCACCTACGGCGACGCGGCGGCCATCGGCTCGGGCGCCTAGAGCATAATGCGGCCGGACGCGGTCAGCCGCCGCATGAACATGCTCGACAAAACAAAGAGCATGATGCGGCTGGACGCGGTCAGCCGCCGCATGAACATGCTCGACAAAACAAAGAGCT
This sequence comes from uncultured Acetobacteraceae bacterium, assembly GCA_964244615.1. Classification (GTDB taxonomy): domain Bacteria; phylum Pseudomonadota; class Alphaproteobacteria; order Acetobacterales; family Acetobacteraceae; genus BOG-908. Next base: position 79,245 of record CAXTJP010000003.1, on the reverse strand, counting down.
AGAGCGGGATGCGCCCGGCCGCGCCGACTCAAGGACGCATTCCGATCTAGGCGTCCGCCAAGGCCACCTGCCTCTGGATCGCCGCTTCCCAGCGCGGCGCCAGGTTACGCGGACGGTAGAGCTCGGCCTGGCGAAGGCCCCTGTCTCGCAGCAGGGCGAGGTGGCCGGATTCGCGCGGTAGCTCGGCGAAGCGCGCGATCATCTGCCCGATCTGCGCCTCGTCGTAGGCGTCGAAATACTCGGCCGCGCTGCCGTAGACCCATCGGTGCACGGCGATGTCGGAGGCCAGGAGCGGCGTGCCGCAGGTCATGCTTTCCGCCCCCGAATAGTCGAAACCTTCCGCGCGGCTCGGCGCCACCACGCAGTGCGCCATCGAGTACAGGATGCGCAGCTCCGCCAATGGAACGTTGTCGAGGTGGAAGGCGCCCTCGCGCACCAGCTTCCTGAGTTCGCCGAGCTCGGCCTCCGAACGCCAGCCGCGATTGGCGACGACCAGCAACCGGATCGGTTCGCTGGTCAGCGCGCGCGCGATTTCGAAGCCGCGAAACAGCTTCAGGAAGTTCTTGCGCGGCTCCAACGTGGACACGGCCATGAACAGTTTCGGCAGCGTGGCCGGCAGCACGGCAGCGCCGCCGGTGTCGGCGCTGGCGCGCCGGACCAGGATCGTGCGCAGCTCGCGGTCGGTCCGGCGGTCCGGGTAATATTCCGGTGCCACGGCCACCGGTATCGTGTGCACGCGCGCCTCGGCTTGCGGAAACAGGGTCAGCAGGTCGTCGCGCACCGGTTCGGAACCGCAATAGAAATGCGCGCCCGCATCCATGTTCCGCTGCAGCATCCGTCCGTGGCTGAGCGCGTGCGGCCAGGGTTCGCCGATCGTGTGCGGGCTCAGCAGCGGCAGGGGGTCGTAGTAACGGATCATCCCCGACGTTCCCGGCGCCAGCCGGTAGGGCGAGACCGACGCTGCAAAGAACAGGTCCCAACCGTTCGTGTTCACCCGCCGCTGGAACGCGCGCGGCAGCATCGTCAGCGACCGCGCATATTCATGTCCGAGTTCGGTCGCGAAATACTCCGCACGAAGCAGCATTTTCCGGTCGGACGGCGCCAACGTCCGATCGAACAGCTTCATCCACAAGAAGTCGTTGAACAGCTCCGGGTCGATCTGCAGGTCCAGGCGCTCGGTGCGCGACCATTCGGTGAGCAGCAGGTAGGGCTTGAACAGGCGGCGTTTCAGGAAGGCCGGCAAAACCTGCGCCAGGCCGGCCGGCCAATGTATCCGCTTGGTGTCCTGTGCGATGAGCACCTTGGTCTGTTCGAGAACCCGCTCGTAGGGCGTGGTGGCGCGGCCGCGTCGCGAGGTGAAATGCACGCCCGAGGCCAGGCCGCCGAAACGGCGCAGGGCAAACCCCGAGAACATCGCGAACAGCAGGCGGGCTTCCTGCGGGATGCCGGCGAAGCCCTCGTAACAGGGGCGCAAATCCATCAGCAGCGACGGACCGGGTGCGTCCACCCGGGTGTCGGCGAGCGCGGTCGAGCCGTCACTCAGAAGCGCATCCATTCGGTCTCCTATCCCAACCAGGACTGGCCCCGACCAGGGCTGGCCGGTCGGCTCGGACTTTCCGGCGTGACAGCCATAGCGAATTGCGGCATTGGACGCTGCCGTCAACGGCCGAGACGGATCTTTGGATGCGGCAGCGCTCCGGGTTGGACCGACCATAGGCTGTCGCGAGCCATCTGTCGTGCTAAGCCGGGCCGGCTTGTCCACCATGCTGCCGGGCCGGGGCCCGACACGGGACGTGATTGCTGAACAGGGGTGTCATTTGCCGACAGCGTTGATCACCGGTGTGACCGGCCAGGACGGCGCCTACCTTGCGCGGTTCCTGCTTGAACGCGGCTACCGGGTGGTCGGCCTGATCAGGCGTTCGGCCTCGTCCGAGGTGATGGGCGGCCGGCTGCGCTGGCTTGGCGTCGCCGACCAGGTCGAGTTGATGGACGGCGACCTGCTCGACCAGGGCAGCCTGATCCGGCTGCTGCAGAGTGTCGCACCCGACGAGGTCTACAACCTTGCCGCACAGAGCTTCGTCGCCGCTTCCTGGCAGCAACCCACCCTGACCGGAGCGGTCACCGGGCTCGGCACCGTCAACGTGCTGGAAGCCATCCGCCTCGTCCAGCCGAAGGCGCATTTCTACCAGGCATCCTCGTCGGAGATGTTCGGGCGCGCGTCCGACGCCATACAATCCGAGCGGACCCCGTTCTACCCGCGCAGCCCGTATGCCTGCGCCAAGCTCTACGCGCATTCGATGACGATCAACTACCGCGAGAGCTTCGGCATGCACGCCTCGTGCGGCATCCTGTTCAACCATGAGAGCCCGCTGCGCGGGATCGAGTTCGTCACCCGCAAGATCACCGACGGCGTGGCACGGATCAAGCTCGGCCTGGCCACGGAATTGTACCTCGGCAACCTTGAGGCCGAACGCGATTGGGGGCATGCGCGCGACTACGTGCAGGCCATGTGGAGCATGTTGCAGCAGGAGGTGCCGGACGATTACGTCATCGCCACCGGCCGCAGCATCACGGTCCGCGAGTTCTGCCGCCTCGCCTTCAACCACGTGTCGCTGGACGCGGCCGAGTTCATCCGTCTCGGCAACGACCATCTGCGCCCGGCCGAGGTCGACCGCCTGCATGGCGACGCCACCAAGGCGCGCGACGTGCTGGGGTGGCAGGCGGAGACGAGCCTCGAGGCCATGATCGCCGAGATGGTGGAGGCCGACCTGTCCCGGCATCGCGCGCGACTGGCAGCCTAGCAGGCGCGCCGTTGCGCCGGATCCTGGTCACCGGTAGCGCCGGTTTCGTGGGCCGGCACCTGCTGGGCGTGCTCGCTTCGGAGCTTCCCCAAGCCAGCCTGAGCCAGGCGACCTTCGACCTTCGCGATACCCGGGCGATCGATGACGCGATCCGGCTGGACCCGCCCGATGCCTGCATCCACCTGGCGGCGATTTCCGCCATCCCGGCGGCACGGGCCGAGCCGGACCTCGCCTGGCAGGTCAATCTGATCGGCACGCTGGCGCTGGCACGCGCGTTGCGGGCGCACGCGCCGGACTGCCTGCTGCTGTACGTGTCGAGTGCGGATGCGTATGGCAGGAGCTTCCAGGCCGGCAGCCCGGTGACCGAACAGACGCCGCTCGCCCCGATGAACACCTACGCGGCGACCAAGGCCTCGGCCGACCTGGCGTTGGGCGCCATGGCCGGGGAAGGTTTGCGGGTGGTCCGGCTGCGGCCGTTCAACCACACCGGCCCGGGACAATCGGCCGCCTTCGTGGTGGCTGCCTTCGCCCGGCAGGTGGTTCGCGTGGCGGCCGGGCTGCAGCCGCCGGTCCTGCACGTGGGCGCGCTGAACCCGTTGCGGGATTTCCTGGACGTCCGCGACGTCTGCCACGCCTATGCGCTGTGTCTGACCCGGGCGGATCACCTGCTCCCTGGAACGATACTCAACGTCGCCTCGGGCACGTCGCGCCGGGTTGGCGACGTGTTGGCCGACCTGCTGGAGTTGTCGGGGGTGGCAGCAGAGATCGTGACCGATGCGGACCGCCTGCGCCCGACCGAGATCCCGGTCGCGGGCGGGAACGCGTCCGCCGCCCATGCCCTGCTCGGCTGGCGCCCCGCCATCGCCTGGCAGCGGACGCTGGAGGATACGCTGCTGGACTGGCGGCACCGCGTCTCGACCGAGCAGGCCTAGGCAAGACCGGTTCCGTCTCCGGCCATGAACCTTCGACGCCATAGAGTCTCACCGTCTTGTGTTTGGCTTCTGGACGTCTGTTCACGTTCTTACCAACGCGGCTGCCTCCACCGGCGGTTATCCCCTCGGCGGAGCACGCGATTGGTAACGACGGTCGATAAGTTCATCTCGAAAACGTGAACATCCGGGCGGCGCTCACGCGAGTTCGTCAAATGGGTATCTGCGGCCTGCCAGTCAGTTCGGCCTCAAACACGGCGTTGCTACAATTCCAGGAGAACAGTCCATGAATGACGATGTTGTCGACGACGGTGTGTCGGGTCGGCGGCTGCTTGGCCGGTTGGGTGCGGGTGCACTCGCTTTCAGCGCAATGACGGCGCTCGGCAGCAAGCGCGCCAACGCCGCGACGGTCACCGACGCGGACGTGCTCAACTTTGCGCTGAACCTAGAATACCTTGAAGCAGAGTACTACCTGCGGGCTGTGACCGGCAGCGGTCTGCCGGCCAGCCTCACCGGCACCGCCCCGGGCACCGTCACCGCCCCGCCGAACACGCTGGTGCCGTTCCAGATACCGGCCCTGGCCTATTGGGCGCAGCGCATCGCCAACGACGAGCTTTCGCACGTGAACTTCCTGCGCATCGGCATCGCCGCCGAAGGCGGGACGCCGGTCGACGAGCCGGCCATCGACCTGATGGCGAGCTTCACCACCCTGGCCGTTGCCGCCGGGCTGATCGCGGCGGGGCAGACGTTCAACCCGTTCGAGAGCGAGATCAACTTCCTGCTCGGCGCCTACATCTTCGAGGACGTGGGCGTCACCGCCTATGCCGGCGCTGCCGGGCTTCTGACCAACCCGGCCAACATCGCCTACGGCGCGAGCATCCTGGCCGTCGAGGCCGAGCACGCCGGCTGCGTACGCAGCTACCTCGCCGAGATCGGCGGCGGTGCCGCGACCAACGCCATCTCCGCGCTGCGCCAGAGCCTGTCGGGCGTGCAGGACAACGGAACCGACCTGAGCGCTTCCGGCGGCAACCCGTTCAGCTTCGCCAACTCCGACTATAACGGGCAGGTCTTCCGGCGCACGCCGCAGGAGGTGCTCAACGTCGTCTACGGCACGCCCGGCGCCGGCGTCCCGTCCGGCCTGTTCTTCCCGAGCGGCATGAACGGAGCGGTCACCACGAGCTGAAGCAGCCATCGCAGTGATCGACCCATCGTTCTCAGGAGAGACTTCCATGCCATCCAACCCGATCAACACGATCCTTCAACAGGGCGTCGACCGCCGCCGCTTCATGCGCAATGCGGGCGTGGGCGCCGCGGGCCTCGCCACCGTCTTCGCCGGCACCACCCTGGTCCCCACCCCGGCACGGGCGGCCACGCTCACCGACGCGGACATCTTCAACTTCGCGCTGAACTTCGAGTATCTCGGCGCCGAGTATTACCTGGCGGCGCTGGGCAGCGCGCTGCCGGCCAGCCTGACCGGCACCAGCGGCGGGGTGATGCGGCCGACGGGCGCCCTGGTGCCGTTCGACAACACCGCCATCGGCTACTTCGCGCAGCAACTGGCCGTTGACGAGTACGCCCACGTGACGGTCATACGCGAGGCGATCACCGCGGAAGGCGGCACGCCGATCGACGAGCCGGCCATCAACATCGACACGGCCTGGACCGACCTCGCGGTGGGCGCCGGGCTCATCGCGGCCGGCCAGACCTTCAACCCGTTCGAAAGCGAGACGTCGTTCCTGCTCGGCGCCTACGTGCTGGAAGACGTCTGCGTCACCGCGCTGTGCGGTGCAGCCGCGTCGCTGACCAACCCGTTGAACCTGACCTATGCCGGCTCGATCCTCGGCGTCGAGGGGTATCAGGTCGGCATGATACGGTCGCGTCTCTCTGCCATCGGTGCTGGCGTTGCGACCGATGCGATTTCCGCGTTCCGGTCGAAACTGGCGAACGCGGTCCTGGCGGTGGGTCCCGACGACAACGGCACCGACGCCGACGGCAACCCGTACAACTTCACCAACGTGGACGTGAACGGGCAGGCTTACCGTCGTACGCCGCAGCAGATCCTGGCCATCGCCTATGGCGGCGGCACGACCAGCGGCGGGTTCTTTCCGAACGGCGTCAACGGCGCGATCGTCTCGGCCTGAGGCTGCGCCACCGACGAGAGGCCAGGGGCGCAGGTCCCTGGCCTTTGCGCCGTGTCCGCCGGCGCCGGTTTGGCGCTACACACAGGCATGCGCCCCAGACCCCGCAGCACCACCCTATGATGCCGAACCGTCCGGGCGTGTTCGTCACCGGCACCGATACCGGTATCGGCAAGACGGTCGTCTCCGCCTGCCTCGTGCGTCGCTGGAACGCCGAGTACTGGAAACCGGTGCAGACCGGCCTTGCCCAGGAGGCGGGCGACAGCGCCACCGTGGCGCGTCTGGCCGACGCGGCTTCGGATCGTATCCATCCGCCACGCTTCGGCTTCGCCGCCCCCCTCTCGCCGGAAGCGGCCGCCGCGCACGAGCGGCAGCAGGTTTTGCTGACGGATTTCGACCTTCCTGAGGGGCGGGCGCCGATCGTGGTGGAAGGTGCGGGCGGTGTGCTGGTGCCGCTGGGGGCAGGGTGCAGCATGGCCGATCTGATGCGCCGCCTGGGCCTGCCGGTGCTGCTGGTGGCACGGAGCACGCTCGGCACCATCAACCACACCCTGCTGTCGCTGGAGGCGTTGCGGTCGCGTGGCCTTGCGGTCTGGGGCGTGGTGCTGGTCGGTCCCGGCCCGGACGAGAATGCCGAGGCGATCGCGCGGCTGGGCGCGGTCGCCATCCTGGCGACAATCCCGCCGCTCGCTGCGATCGACGCCGCTGCCGTCGCCGCTCTCTGTCCGGCTTTCCCGCCGCCGCCACGGGTGTCCGACCTGCACGAGACCGGACGGCCATGATCACCGACGCGGAGGTGACGCAGCTCTACCGCAGCCTGCTCGGCCGTGACCCGGAGAACGCCGACACCATCGCGGCCTTCAAGGGCTTCTATCCCACCCTCGAGCGCGGCCGGCGCGCTGTGTTCACCTCCGACGAGTTCGAGGCTTATTTCGCGCGCGTCACCGGGCGGACGCTTCGGGCGCGCGACCCTGTGGCCTCCGTCCTGGCGCGAATCCTGCTGGAGCGTGCGGCCTCGGCGGCGCCAGCACCACCGCCATCGCCACCACCGGACGACGCGGTCCGGCGCGGCCTGCTGCACATCTTCAGCCGTAACGATGCGGGCGCGGCGCGTTTCGCCGTGGTGGTTGGCGCGGCCCCCGACGTCGGTCTGGCCGACCTGCTGCCGTTCGACCAGGCGGAGGCGGCGATTCTGCACATCGCGCCGGGCTTTCCACCTGTGGTTCCGGTCGCCGGCTCGCTGGAAGCGGGGACGACGGTGTTCCGGCTGGACGGCGATGCCGCTTCCATCGCAGGCATCCTGGGACAGTTCGGCCGCCGCATCGATGCGCTCTGCCTGCTGGGCCGTCCGGCCTCGCTGGCCTGGGTGGCCGCGTTGCGCCCGTATCTCGCCTCTCGCGCCCTGCTTCTGGTCGGCCGCCCGCACGAGGGTTTCGACGCCGCCGCCCTCAGCGACGCCGTCGCCGCGTCGCACGACGCCGAGCCGGTGCAGCGTTGGCGCGGCCTGCACCTGCACCATCTGGGCGGCTGGCTGCTGCCGGTGTCCTACGATCCGCCCGACCCGCCCGCCGCGCCGCCCGACCGCGCGGCGCATCCCGCCCTGGCCATCGCCGCCATCGTGCGCGACGAGGCGGTGTGCGTGGAGAACATGCTGCGCAGCGCCCAGCCGGTGGCCAGCTTCTACGCCGTGCTCGACACCGGCTCGACCGACCGGACGGCGGCCCTGGTGCAGGCCTTCCTGGGCGGGTGCGGGGTGGCCACCGCTTTTGCAATCCGGGACCACACCGCGTTCGGGGACGATTTCGCCGCCATGCGCAACGCGGCGCTGGCGATGGTGCCGGGTTGGGTGGAATGGGTGCTGATGCTGGACGCCGACGAGGAACTGGCGCCCGAGGACCACGCCGCCTTGCTGGCGCTGATCGTCGGCGCCACCCACGAGGCCTACGCGTTGCCGCGCTACAACTTCCCGGGCGTCGACAAGCAGGGCGTGATGTTGTCCTACCCCGACCGCCAGGTCAGGCTGCTGCGCCACACGCCGGATGGCCGCGTCGCTTATAGCGGGGTGGTGCACGAGACGGTGCGGGGCGTGGCGATCGGCCGGCCGCCGCTCGACGCCGCCATCATGGGCGGTGGCCGCGGCGGTCCGCACATCCACCATCTGGTAAGACGCTTCCGCACCCGCGAGCAGGAGGATCGCAAGCAGGCGTTCTACCGCGACATCCTCCACCGGCAGCCGGACAAGACGGCCGGTCCAAGCTGACCTAAGTTTAAGCGTCGCGGGGGCGGCACCCTCTGATAGACAGGGCGGCACCCATTCGAAGGCACGGCAATGCGCGGCACCACCCCCAGGCTTTCCCGGACAGCGTCAGGCTGGGTCGCCGCCGCCGTACTCCTGGCCGCTGCGTCCTGTGGGAAATCCGGCCCCAAGCCGGCCGATGCCGACGTCGCGGCCTACCTTGCACGCAGCCAGCCGGCCTATCTGCGGCTGGGCCAGCTGCACACCAGCTACGAGCCGGCGACGGATCTCGGCACCACAAAGCTGCCGATGGGATCGTGGCGGGTGCATGTGCGTTTTGTGCTTCATGCGGAGCAGGACCTGTTCGCGCCGGTGCCCGACGCCCGCACGCGTCGCGCGGCGTTCGATCGGGCCGTCTCCGAGGCAGAGCTCTACCGCCTGTCGCGCATCGCGGCCGTCGAACGCCTTGGCAAGCAGGCCGGGCTGGTGACGGAAGGGGCCACCGTGCCCGAACCGGCGGTTCCGGTCGGCCTGGCCACGCACACCGGCCAGGACCTGCCCGACCAGGTGACGCTGCTGGCCCAGCCGGACGGGTCCGGCTGGAAGTTCTTTCAGCTCAATGCCCAGACCTTGAGCGACGATGCGATCGGCGCGCCGCTGGACGAGCTGCGCCGGGAAAGCCCGAAGACCCGCTTCGTCGTGGAAGGCTCGCCGGAAGCGCGGGAGGCCGCACTGCGCGAGCAGCAATTCCTGGCGGTCCTGGCCAAGGCCGGAAAGCCCTGACCTGACCCTGCGGCGGCGCGTCGCATGCCGCGCCGGACACCTCGTCAGCGGCCTCGATGGACCGTGTAATCGGCTACGTCCATCAGGCATTGCCGCACCGGGCCGTCGGGAAACACGCCGAGCACCGCCTTGGCCCGCTCGGCAAATCCTTCCGCTCTGAGCAGCGTCGCCTCGATCGCGCCGGTGTGCTCCATCAGCACCAGCGCGTGGTCCAGGTCGGCGTCGGTCTGTTCGGTGTCTTCGATGGTGCGACGCCAGAACGCGCGGTCCGCCTCGTTGCCGGCCTTGTAGGCGGCCAGCACCGGGCCGGTGATCTTGCCCTCGCGGAAATCGTCACCGACCGTCTTGCCGAGCTTGGCCTGGTCGGCGGCGTAGTCCAGCGCGTCGTCCACCAGCTGGAACGCGGTGCCGATATAGAGGCCGAAATCGGCCAACGCCTGCTCCTCGGCCGGACCGCGGCCGGCGACGACCGCGCCGATCTGGCAGGCGGCGGCGAACAGCGCCGCGGTCTTGCCCTGGATCACGTCGAGGTAGCGTTCGTCCCGCGTCGAAAGGTCGTTCTGTGTGACCAGCTGCAGCACCTCGCCCTCGGCGATGGTGGCGGCGGCGTGGGAGAGGATGCGCAGCACCGGCAGGCTGCCATCGGCGGTCATCAGCTGGAAGCTGCGGGAGAACAGGAAGTCGCCGACGAGCACGCTCGCCTTGTTGCCGAACACGGCGTTGGCCGTGGCCAGGCCCCGGCGCAGGCGGCTTTCGTCCACCACGTCGTCGTGCAACAGGGTGGCGGTGTGGATGAACTCCACGCAGGCGGCCAGGTCCACGTGCCGCTGGCCGCCGGCCGGTCCGGGATAGCCGCACAGCCTGGCACAGGCCAGGGTCAGCATCGGCCGCAGGCGCTTGCCGCCGGCGGCGACCAGATGGGCCGCGAGCTGCGGGATCAGCTCTACCTGGCTCTGCATGTTCTGGACGATGACGCGGTTGCAGGCCGACAGGTCGGCCCGCACCAGTTCGGCCAGTGCCGCCAGCGCGTCCTCGCCCGCGGTCGTGGCTGCAGGCCCGGCCGGCGAGGGCTGTGCGCGGGTGAGCACCCCTGCGGTCGGCATGCTGACAGCTAGACCCAAAAAGCTCTCCTGAACCCCCAGAGCCCGGCCGGACCGTGACCGGCTTCATCGCCCCGGCAGGCGGCATCTGGGGCCGTTCCACCATATCGGCGGGGTCCAACGAGGGTCAAGGCAAGGCGGTCGGCTGACCGCCTTGCCGATCGGCATGGCTGGAGCCGGAGACGCAGCTGTGTCCATAGTCCACCGCCCCTGCCAAGGCTGTGGACCGTGCATGTGCTGCTGGTGACCAACGATCTCGTGAGGCTGAGCTTCCTTACATCCCTGCTGCGGGATGCCGGCATCGATGCCACCGTGCTTGACGGCCAGGTCAGCGCCGTGGAGGGCAGCATCGGCGCCATCCCGCGCAGGCTGGCCGTCGCCACTGCGGACCGCCACCAGGCGATGCGGGTGCTGCGCGAGGCGGGCGAGGCCTGATGCCGGACGCAGCACCGGCGCACTCATGCGGCACGCTGCTGGGCGGAAAGATCTGCTACCGCCAGAAGGTGGACGGCTACCGGACCGGGATCGAGCCGGTGCTGCTGGCGGCCTGCGTGCCCGCCCGCCCCGGCGACCGCGTCGTGGAGGCAGGAACCGGCGCCGGGGCCGGGCTGCTGGCGCTGTCGGCACGGGTTGGCGGCCTGTCCGGCCTCGGCATCGAGCGCGACCCGGAAATGGCGGCCATCGCGACGGAGAACCTTGCGGCAAACGACTGTCGGGGGCTGCATGTCCTGGCTCAGGACGTGACGTCGTGGCATGCCGACTGCGCCTACGACCATGCCTTTGCCAACCCGCCATGGCACGCCGATGCCGGCACGCAGTCTCCCTCGCAAAGCCGAAGGGCGGCGAAGATGGCGGCCCCCGGATTGCTGTCCCGGTGGACGGTCGCCCTGTCGCGCGCGTTGCGGCCGCGCGGGACGCTCAGCCTGGTGTTGCCGTCGGCGTTGCTGGCCGAAGGCATTGCGGCCCTCGTTGACGCGGATTGCCGGGAGGTGATGCTCGTTCCGTTCTGGACGCGGTCAGGCGAGGCCGCCCGGCTCGTCGTCCTCAGCGGCGTTCGCCAGGGCGGCGGCGGCAGTCGCCTGCTGCCGGGCCTGGTGCTGCATCGCGCCGACGGCGGCTACACGGAGGAAGCCGAGTTCATCCTGCGGTCGGGGGGTGGTCTGCCGTTCTAGGCCGGCGCTGGCCCAGGCGCACGCGTGGTGGCCGAGGCGAACAGGCGTTCAGCTCGCTTCGCGGTGCCGCAGGTGCCAAAGGCGTTCATGGGCCGCGACGAGGCTTTCAAGCGCCTTGCGCCGATTTTGTTCGGACGGCGCGCCGCGACGCGTCAACATCGTCTCGAGTGTCTTGAGCAGTTGCTCGGCGACGACAAGGTCCTGTGCGTCACAGGCGTGATGAAACGCGACCAGTATCTTGTCGGACAGCCGCCGGCCTTGCCGGGGCACCGAGTTTGCGACTGGTCCCTCCATCATTTTCACTTCCGCATCAGCAAAATCGTTCATCGGCCTGAATTATCCTTTGTCGGCCTTCTGCAAACGCCATCACACCCACATGGAACGATTACGCATTGACGCAAGTTGCCGCCAGCCCCGGCGGTAGCGAGGGCGGCCGTTTCTCTAGCATGCCGCAACAACGTGGTATATTGCAACTGAGACGTGTGACCTTTTTCAGACCTGTGTGCGATAGCTGCATACAATCACCAATCGGTCATAGAACCGGTCAAAACCTCATGCTGGCATTCATGCCCACTGTCAGCGGCCGCAGGGTGAAGCCCTGCGCGTTGCGCACGAAGCTGCCGAGGTAGTCCAGGCCGTAGGCCGACGAGGCCGAGCCCTGAATATCGGGGCGCTGGATGATCTTGTTGTTGTTGGTCAGGTTGCGACCGAACACCGTGACTTCCCAGCGACCGAAATCGAGCCCCGCCGCCATGTCCAGGGTGATGTAGCCTGGCCGTTTGTAGTCGGGGTTGGGTTCGACGCAGTTGCCGTCGACGGTGCAGTCGGTGCTGCCGAGGTTGCCGGCGATCACGTCGCCATGGCTGTCGCCGACCCAGGTGGGCGTAAGCGAGACGAAGCCGCTGACCGCTTCCGAGACTTTGAAGTTCTGCTTGGCGTCGAAGACGAAATTGTACTCGGGCACGCCGGGTATCTTTTCGCCGGCGAAGGTGCCGGTGATCAGGTTGCCGTTCACGCTCACACCGTGGTCAAGCGTCGCGTTCAGGATGCTGCCCGACAAGCCCACGGTCAGGCTGTCGGTGACCCGGCCGCGTATCTCGAACTCGCCGCCATAGCTGGTGGCCGACCCTGCGTTGGTCTCGAACCCGTCGCCCGAGGTGACGAGCGGCACCGAGGTCTGTATGTCGTTCCACATGATGTAGAAGAAATCGGCGTTCACCGTGAGACGCCCGCCGAACAGCCGGGCCTTGTCGCCGATCTCGTAGTTCCACAGCTTGTCCGGGCCGAAGCTGTTGGGCGAGGTGCTCAGCCCGAGCTTGGCCAGATCGTAGCTCGGCGTGCCGTTGGCGTTCACGTCTGAGGGCACGAAGGCGATGAGCCGGTTTTCACTGCCGAGGCGGAAGCCTTTCGAGATGTTGGCGTAGAGCGTGTTGTCGGGTGTGATGTCCCAGCCGACCGCGAATTTCGGGGTAAACGCGTAGAAATGTCCGACCGACGAGGTCGGGCCGCCATTGCCGTAATCGTAGAAGTAGTTCTCGTAGGAGTTCTCGCCGTCGCGGGAGTACTGGTAGCGGCCGCCGACGGTCAGGCGGATGTTGGGCCTCGGGTAGTAGGTACCCTCGCCGAACACGGCGTACTGCGCGGTGTCGTAGGACTGTATGCCCTGGAACACCTGATCGTTGACGATGCCGCCCGGAAACGCGCCGCCCAGCACGGTCGGGTCGTTGCCGCTGACACCGAACCGGTTGAAGGCGGCGTCGGCCCCCTGCACGAACTCCGTGTCGGTCGAGGTGGTGTGCTCGTCCGAGTAGTACAGCCCGGCGATCCAGGTGAACGGCAGGCCATCGGGATCGTAGGGCTTGGACACCAGCCTGATCTCCTCTGACCATTGCCTGACCGTGTTGCTGTAGTAGGTCTGGCTCGGCAGCAGGTTGAGCGCGTCGTAGAGCCCGGGCGGGGAGCCGTAGATCGGGTTGTTGTTCGCGTCCGTGCCGCAGAACGGCGCGCCGTCGGCATCGTTGAGCGGGTCGCAGGCGTAGAGCGACAGGTTGTCGTAGATCGTGCTGTCCAGCGTGCGGGAGAATTGGCGTTCGTAGTTGCCGGTGACGGCGATCAGGTTGGCGAACCCGAGGTCCGCGTTCAGCGTCAGGCTGGGCACGATCAGCGTGTCACGGCCCGGTTCAGCCACGGTCTTGGGGGTCTGGAAGTTCGGCAGTGCCAGGTACTGCGCGTCCACGTCACGCGTGATGGCGCGCTGGAAAAACAGGCTGGGCGTGACGCTGAGCCAGTCGTTCGGTGTCCACAGCAGGCTGCCGCGCCCGACGGTGAAACCCTGGCTGTTGATGTTGTCCTTGATGACCGCGCCGTTGGCCGGATTGACATCGGCGATGTAGCCGCCGTCCCCGCCGGTCTCGCCGGCGATGCGCAGCACCAGCTTGTCGTGCACGAGGGGGATGTTGAGCACGCCCTGCTCGTCCCAGTTGGCCGTGCCGTGATAGGTGCCGGACAGCTCGGAGAAGATGTTGCCCTCGAAGACGTTCATCTTCGGCTGGTTGCTGATGTAGCGCAGCGTGCCGCCCAGCGCGCTGGCGCCGTAGAGCGTGCTCTGCGGGCCGCGCAGCACTTCGACGCGCGAGATGTCCAGGAACCGCGGCTCGGCGGTGCCCTCGGTGCTGAGGTTGCGTGTGGTGAGCGAGGTGTCGTCGAGGTAGAGGGCGACGGTCGACGTGCCTGCCTGGCTGGCGATGCCGCGTATTTCGAGCGTCGAGAGGCCTTCGCCCGCTTGGCTGGAGAACGACAGGTTCGGCACCGCGCGGGTCAGGTCGGCGAAGTTCTGGATGTGCGCCGCGCGTATCTGCGCGCCGCTGAGCACGGTCACGCTGAGCGGCACCTTGCGCACGTTCTCCGACCGTTTCTGCGCGGTCACGACCACTTCCTCGATATGCCCGTTCTGCACGCCCGCGGTACTGCCCTGCCGGTCCTGCCGGGCCTGGCCCTTTTTCGTGACGGTCTGCAGGGCGGGGTCCTGCGGCTGGGCCAGAACGGGGCCGGCGAACCCGGCCGAAACGACCCAACAGGCGAGTGCGCAGTGCAGCTTGAAACTCACGATGTTCCTCCCCCGACGCGCCCAGGCAATTCCGTCCGAAACCGAGCCCCTCCGCAAGCGTCGTCGTCTTGCGAGCGGCCCGGGTGCTGCGATCCTGCAACAGTGCAGCGATCGGTTTGGCGCCGCCCGGGCAAAGCCAGGCCGTTCAAGCAAATTCCATACCCGGCCAGGATCAGGCCGTTGCCAGCGCCGCCTCATGCGTCAGAGTAAGGCATGAGCTCCAACCTGACCCGCGACCCGCCGCACCGCGCGCCGATGCTGCCGCCGGGCACCCGCTTCGTCGATGCCTTCGTCATCGACGTCAACGGCCTGCCGCGCGGCAAGCGTCTGGCCGCCGCATCCTGGCCGCGCGCGTGCCGGGAGGGCGTCGCGTTCTCCGCTTCCGCCCTTGTATTGGACGCACGCGGCCTGTCGCACGGTCCGCTCGGCCTGGGCACCGAGGACGGCAACCCCGACGCGGCAGGGCTGCCACTGCCAGGCCTGATGCACCCCGTGCCCTGGTCGGGCGAGGCGGTGGCGCAATGCCTGCTGGGCATGCAGGCGGCCGATGGCACGGCGCTGTGGTACGACCCGCGGGAGGTGCTGCGGCGTGTGGTGGAGCGTTGCCGCGCCGATGGGCTGCACCCGGTTCTGGCCTGCGAACAGGAGTTCTACCTGGTGGGCGCGGATGCGGCGGGTCGGCCCGTGCCGCTGATCGAGGCGGCCTCCGGCCTGGCCCGGCCGTCCTCCGGGCATCTCGGGCTGCAATACCTGGAGGATCACGGCGCCTTCCTGCATCGCCTGCAGGCGGTGCTGGCGGCACAGGAGATCGTGGCGGACGGCATGGTCGCCGAGTACGGGCCCGGACAGTTCGAGCTCGGCGTGGCGCACGGTCCGGACCCGCTGCTGGAGGCCGACCGGGCGGTGCTGCTGCGACGCGCGACGCTGGGGGTTGCGGCCTCGCTGGACCTGCGGGCCAGCTTCATGGCCAAGCCGTTCGCGTTGCAGGCGGGCAGCGGACTGCACGTCCATGTCAGCCTGGTGGACGAGGCCGGGCGCAACCGCTTCGGCGCATCCGGGGGCGAGGCGCTGCTGCACGCGGCGGTGGCCGGGCTGCAGCGACTGCATGCGCAAAGCATGGCGCTGTTCGCGCCGAGCTTCAGCGCGTATCGCCGCTACCGCGCCGGCGCGTTCGCCTCGCTCAGCAGCGCCTGGGGCGAGGACAACCGGTCGGTGGCGTTCCGCATCCCGCGCAGCCCGCCCGCCGCGCGCCGGATCGAGCATCGGGTGGCGGCCGCCGATGCCAGCCCGCACCTTGTGGTGGCCGCCATCCTGGCGGGCCTGCACCACGGCATCACACAGGGGCTGACACCCTCGCCGCCCACGCGTGGCGACGCGGATCGGGCATCGGACCCGAACCTGCCCCTGGACCTGGTATCGGCGCTGGCCGTGTTCGAACGCGGCGACGTGCTGGGGGACTACCTGCCCGACCGATTTGCGGCCATGTTCTGCGCCCTAAAACGCGCGGAGTTGCGTGCGCTCTTCGCCGAGGTGCAACCGGCGGAGCATGATTATTACCTGTGAGCCTACATCCCTTTCGTTACGGTGCTGATTGACAAACGCTCCTTCGCTCACGCAGCCCGCGTTCAGCCGCAACATGAAGATGATCGGCTGCCTGCTGATCACCCTGTCGTCCGTCACGCCCGCCTCGTCGATCTTCATCGTGGTGCCCGGCGTGGTGGAACAGGCGGGCAGCGGCGCGCTGATCAGCTTCGCCATCGCGGCCTTCGTCAGCCTGCTCACCGCCACCGTCTATGCCGAGCTGTCATCGGCGTTTCCGCTGACCGGCGGCGAGTACGCCATCGTCGGGCGCACGCTGGGGCCGATGGCCGGCTTCGTCATCCTGGGCGTGAACCTGGTGGTGCTGCTGCTGAATATCTCCGTCGTGGCGCTCGGCCTCGGGCAGTACGTCAACGCGGTGTTTCCCGGCACGCCCGTGCTTGTGGACGCGCTGGTCTGCGTGATGTTCACCACGCTGTGCGCGATCCTGAACGTGCGCACCAACGCGCTGATCACCGGCGCCTTCCTGGTGCTGGAGCTGCTCGCCTTGCTCGTGGTGACCGTGCTCGGCTTTGTCCACCCGGCGCGGTCCTGGGTTTCGCTGGTGGCGCATCCGGTGTTCCTAGACGCGTCCGGACACCTCGCGGCGGCGACGCCCGGGGTGATCGGGCTCGCCACCTCGGTGGCGATCTTCGCCTTCTACGGCTACGGCAACGCCGTGTACCTCGGCGAGGAGGTGCACGATGCGCCGCGCCACATCGCGCGCGCGGTGCTGTGGGCGCTGGTGATCAGCGTGGTCAGCCAGGCGCTGCCGCTGGCCGCCGCCCTGCACGGCGCGCCCGACCTCGCCGCGATGTTCGCGTCCGACACCATGTTCGGCGATTTCGTGCGCACGCGCGGCGGCCCGGCGATGGGGGTCGCGATCAACCTGTCCGTGTCGCTGGCCATCATCAACGCCGACATCGCGGTGGTGGTGCTGGTCTCGCGCATGCTGTTCAGCAGCGGGCGCGACGCGGTCTGGGCGGCGCCGGTGAACCGCACGCTGACCTTGGTGGGCCGCACCGGCTCGCCCTGGGCCGCGACGCTGGCCACCGGTGCGCTGGCGGCGCTGCTCTGTTTCGTGCCGCTGGCCCTGCTTCTGGTCATCACCGGCACCGCCATCGTGGTGGTCTATGGTGCGCTGTGCGTGGCGGTGATTGCGGGACGAAGGACCGGCAGCACCGCCCATGCCGCCTATCGCATGCCGTTCTACCCGTGGCCGCCGGTGATCGCGCTGCTGATGCTGGTCTACGTGATCTACACCAACCTGATCGACCCCAAGGCCGGACAGCCCAGCCTGGTGGCGACCTTGGTGACGATTGCGGTGTCGGCGCTGTACTACCGCTTCGTTTTGGCGCGCCGTGGGGCTTGGGTGTTGCGGGAGCCGGAAGTGTAAGGAAGGATTTTTTGAAAAAAGAAGCAAAAAGTTTTGCCAGTGCCGTCGCGGAATGAACAGAAGTTCTTTGGTTCCTTCTTTCAAGAAAGAACTGCTTCCTTAAATTGCCAGCAACTCCTGCACCGCCCGATGCCCCTGATCGATCGCGCTATCGGTGTAAGCCGCCGCGCCGGAATCCGAGTTCGCGATGGCAATCCGTCCAAAGCGCGCACGCCCGATCTCGTGCGGCGCCTGGCCGGGCGCGTAGTCCGGGTCGAACAGCATGTTGTACTCGTAGGCGTAGCCATGCGGCCAGCGGTTGACGGTGATGGCGGTGATGTCGCGCGCCGGGTCGAAGCCGCCGGCGCCCAAAATCCGGCCGAGCTGGTCGCGTATGTTGTGCTCGAACGTCTCGAACGACGTGTGCAGCAGCTCGGCATGGCCGAGGCGGTGCTGCGTGCGCTCGTCGAGGCCAGGCGCGCAGGGCACGCGGGTCATGCGCAGCAGCACGGGCTGGTCGGGCGAGCGGACCGAAACGTAGCCGCCGATATCGACCACAGGGTTGAGGTGCATGGTCGTGTGATAGCTGCCGGGCGCGTAGACCTCGCGTATGCCGAGCTTCTCGAACGCCCGCCAGTTGGTCAGCGCCACGGTGGTGTAGACGAGCGGTATCTTCACCAGGCTGCGCAGCGCGTCCTTCTGGGCTTGCGGCAGCTCGGGACACAGATAGGGAATCATCATGTTGTAGCCGGCAAGAACGCAGGCCCCGGCGCGCACCCGCAACAGCTGGCCGAAGCGTGCATAGGCGATCTCTACACCCTGCGAGGCGTCCGCGCCGCCGATGTTGCGCGCGCCGACGACCACGCTGCTCAAGCGGATACGCGGCGTCTGCGACGGCCGGTCGAGCTGGGTGTAGTCCACGCGCGCGGTCACCGCGTCCTGCACGGTGTGGCCGGGAACGGCGGCGGGGATCAGTCGGCGGACCAGCAGGCGCGCGATGCTGGCGTTGCCGTCGGGGAAGTGGAAGACGTAGGAGCCGCCATCGGCGTAGCCCGCCGCCGTGTTGCCCATGTGCGGCGCCGAGCCCGGCGCCAGCCCAAGCCCCTGGAAACCGGGAAAGTCGAAGCTCCAGACGTCGAGCGCCGAGACCGCGTCCGCGCCGACACCCCACTCGTCCAGGCTCAGCGCCTGGAAATAGGGCAGGGCCGACGGGTCGGCGCCGGCCACGTGGTGGAGGAAGTCGCGGTAGCTCATGCGCGACAGGCGCCGCTTCTTCTCGTCCGAGCTCAGGCCGGGCATGGTGTCGACCTGGGATTCGTGGATGCGCGCGATGTCGTCGCGCGCCCGCTCGCTCAGCGGCGCCCCCGCCAGCACCTCGCGCCACGGGCGCATCCGGGCGCCGGTGACGAGCTGGTCTCGGCCGAACGTCTCGCGATCGAAGAACACGCCGTGGCCGAGCTTGAGGGATTCGTAGAAATCCGGCTTGGCGCAGGTTTTCGCCAATTCTTCCGGATGGACTCCGAGCGTGCGCAGCAACCCGTCCGACACCGCGCTGTACGGCCGCGGCGAGTCGATTTCCAGCGTGCCGCCGTTGATCAGCTCCGTGCGGCCGCCGAGCGAGAACTCGTTACGCTTGGCGTGGCCACCGAAATCGTCGTGGTTGTCCAGGATCAGCACGCGCGCGCCGGGCTTCGCCGAGAGGTAGAAGTGCGCGGCCGCCAGCCCGCTGATGCCGGCGCCGACGACGACCAGGTCGTAGCCGTCCTCGCCCGGCTGCGGCGCCGGCGCCGTCTTCCAGAAGGTGCCGTCCCGCAGGCTGTGCGCCACTTCGAACGACCCGGGGTGGCTGCCGCGCATGCCGGTGAGCGACGGGGGGTAGTAGCCGACGGCGTCCTGAGGTGCCGCGGCCGCGGTCGCCTCGGCCCGTGCGGATACGAGGCCCGCGGCGGTGACGGCGACGCCGTTGAGGAAATCCCGGCGCTGGATGGGCCGGTTCATGCCGAGGCGGTCGTCTGCCATTCGTGGTCACTCTCCGCTATGCCTGCGGAGCCTAGCAAAGCGGCCCTGTCGGACGGAAGCAAGCTGCTCAACGCAACGGGGCCACATCGTCGGCGTGCTGGCCGCGACGTGGCCGGTCCAGGGCGTTCTTGCTGACGAAAAGCAGCCTTCGCCTGAACGCCGACGGGCTTTCGACCGTCAGCGTCGCCTTGAGCGATTCGAGGCCGCCGGCAAAGAACGCTCTCTTGAGCGGCCGGCCGTGGCTCTCGGCCCAACCCGGCGGAGTGAGGCGATAGCAGGATGCCAGGTGTTCGGCGACCGCGGCGAGGTAGGCGTCTTTCACATCGTCCAGCAGCAGCGGCTCATCGTCCATCGCCGCTGTCCGACGTGCAGGATGCGAGTAGAACTCGTCGAGAAACTCCCGAACGGCTGGATCGAAGGGCTGTGTCCCTGCGGCTGCACGGCGGGATACTTCCAGCAGCGTGGACGGCCGATTGCGCAGATCGGTCACGTGGGCGTAACGCGAGGCGTCTCGTCGGCCATGTCCGAAAAGATTTCCTCGATACCGAACTGGACTTTCGGTTGCAGCAATGCCTGCGGGTAGAATGACGCCACGAGGGCGACGGCCTCTTGCGCCTCGGTCACGCCGATCTCGCGTGCCAGGTTGCGGATATCGTCGACATCCCCGTTTTCGCCTACGCCCCCCAAGCGCATCGCCCGGCACTTCATGGCGAAAAGGTATTCAGGCCGGGGAACAAACACTCTAAGGCCCGGTAAATCCGAGGAGGGGAACTCGCCATAGAATAGCCTGACCTCCTCGTCTGCATCCCTGGCGCTCAGAAAACCCTTGACGCCGTCGTTCAGCCAATCCTCCGGCCAGCCGCGCTCTCTGGCGATCGCGGCGGCAAGAACTCTGACTGTGCTACGGTCGGCCTCGAAGACGCCGTCCACATCCCGTGTGGCCAGTCGCCAATCATAGCTCAGCATCAGGGCCGAGCCGCCATAGACGGCGATCTCGATCGTCTTGCCTGCTTCCCAGGCGAGCCGACCCAGATCGCCGAACGCGTCCAGGAGCGCTTCACGAGACAGTCTGAAATCGGACACAGGCTGCCTCGCCCTCAACTTTGTCCTAGGTGGGCCACACGTCTTCCCAGGTGCCGCCGGTGCTCGCCTTGCTGTACTCCGTCGAGCGGTTCTCGAAGAAGTTGGCGTGTTCCGGGGCGTTGAGCATGTCGTCAAGCCAGGGCAGCGGGTTGCGGGCGATGTGGAACAGCGGGTTCAGCCCGAGCTGCATCAGCCGTCGGTCTGCCACGAAACGGATGTATTCCTTCACCTGCGCCGCGTTCAGTCCCTCGACCGGTCCGAGCTCGAAGGCGAGGTCGATGAACGCGTCCTCGTGGTCCACGATGGTGGCGCAGGTGAGGTACAGCTCGCGCCGCAGCTCCTCGGTCCAGATTTCCGGGTTTTCCTGGATGAAGGTGCGGAACAGCTTGATCACCGAAAGGCAGTGCAGCGTCTCGTCGCGCACCGACCAGGACACGATCTGGCCCATGCCCTTCAGCTTGTTGAAGCGCGGGAAGTTCAGCAGGATGGCGAACGACGCGAACAGCTGCAGCCCTTCGGTGAACGCGCCGAACGCCGCCAGGGTCTTGGCGATCTCGTGCTTGCTGTCCACCGTGAAGGACTGCATGTAGTCGAACTTGTCCTTCATCTCCTTGATGCGGCGGAAGGCCTGGTACTCGATCTCCGGCATGCCGATCGTGTCGAGCAGGTGGCTGTAGGCGGCGATGTGCACGGTCTCGATGTTGCTGAAGGCGGACAGCATCATCAGCACCTCGGTGGGTTTGAACACCTGGCTGTAATGCTTCATGTAGCAGTTGTTCACCTCCACGTCGGACTGCGTGAAGAAGCGGAAGATCTGGGTGACCAAGTTGCGCTCGCCGTCGGAGAGGTTGCGGTGCCAGTCCTTCACGTCGTCGGCCAGCGGCACCTCTTCCGGCAGCCAGTGCACGCGCTGCTGCGTCAGCCACGCGTCATAGGCCCACGGGTAGCGGAACGGCTTGTAGACCGGGTTTTCGGTCAGCAGGTCGAAGCGAACCGGGATCTCGTCCATCGCGTGTGAGGTCGGGCTGTGCTGGTCCATGGTCGGTCCTGATGGTTGATCTGTTCGCTGCGACTCCGGGATGCCCGCATCGCGCACCATATGTAGTGTCGATATCGCCGGAGCGCCACCGATCCATAGATCGGTGGTCTCATGGTGGTGTAGCCGGTATGATCCGTCATGTTCAGCCTGACAGACCTCGTCTCGCCACGCCAGAAGCGCCGCGGGCTCATTTTGGCGATCCGCTGGCGGAGGCGGGTGCTGTTCGTGCTGGGTGGGCTCGTGGTGGGTGCGGCCGCGATAGGAATGGCCGCAGCGTCCGACCGCACGGGGCGGCTCTTCGGCCTGTTCCGAGGCCTGCATCCCTGGCTGCCGTTGATGCTGACGCCGGCGGGCTTCGCACTGGCCAGCGCCCTGTCCCGGCGTTTCTTTCCCGGCTCGGGCGGCAGCGGCATCCCGCAGGTGATCGCGGCGCGGCAACTGCACGGCAGCGCCGCGCGGCTGCAACTGGTGTCGCTGCGATTGGCCGCGGGCAAGATGGTCCTGCTGCTGCTGGGCTTGGCCTGCGGCGCTTCGATCGGCCGCGAGGGGCCTACGGTGCAGGTGGGTGCCTCGATCATGTTCGCCGTCGGCCGCCTGTCCCCGCGCCGGCAACCGGGCCTGATCCTGGCGGGCGCCGCGGCCGGCGTGGCCGCGGCGTTCAACACACCGCTGGCGGGCATCGTGTTCGGCATAGAGGAAATGAGCCGGTCCTTCGAGACACGGACCAGCGGCCTGGTCATCTGCACGGTGATTGCCGCCGGCCTCACCTCGCTGGCGCTGCAGGGCGACTACACCTATTTCGGCCAGACACATGCCACCCTGCAGACGACGGAAGCCTGGCTTGCCCTGCCATTGGTGGGTGTGGCCGGCGGCCTGCTGGGCGGCGGCTTCAGCCGCGTGCTGATCGCCTTCGGCGAGGGCCTGCCCGGTGCGCTCGGCCGCGTGCTAGCCCGGCACCCGGTGCTGTTCGCCACCCTCTGCGGCTTGCTCGTGGCCCTGTGCGGCCTGCTGTGCGACGGCGCCTCGTTCGGCACAGGTTACGGTGAGGCGCGCGCGCTGGTGCAGGGATCGGGCGGGCCGCCGCTGCGATTCGGTGCACTGAAGTTCCTGGCGACTTTGGCGTCCTCGATCAGCGGCATTCCCGGCGGCATCTTCGCGCCCTCGCTCGCGGTGGGCGCGGGTCTGGGCGCAGACATGGCATGGATGCTGCCCGGTGCGCCCGCGCAGGCCCTGGTGGTGCTGGGCATGGTCGCGTATTTCGCGGGCGTCGTGCAGGCACCGATCACCGCCTTCGTGATCGTGACCGAGATGACCAACGACCACGCGCTGGTGGTGCCGCTGATGCTGGCCGCGCTGATCGGCTACGGCGCTTCGCGTCTGGTGTGTCCGGAAGGGGTGTACCACGCACTGGCACGGACGTACGAGAAAGGATCGCGCGCCCGCGCGGAGAGGCCGGCGGTGCCGACGATCGGTTAGAGCGCCGCCGGCAACTTCGTGCGTTCCAGACGGGCGGCATCCGTCACTGACAGCTCAGGCACTCCTCGTAGTTCGTCGCCGGCGCCGCCGCCGCGACCAGCGGCAGCGGCAGCATGTCGTTTGCCGGGCCCATGTCGATCAGCGAGGATTTCGGCATGTCGCTGACCGTGTCGGCGCGCTGGATGGACAGTGAACGGCAGTAGTACAGCGACTTCACGCCGCGTTTCCAGGCCAGCATATGGATCTCGTGCAGGTCGCGCTTGTGCACGTTGGCGGGCAGGAACACGTTGACCGACTGGCTCTGGCAGATGAAGGGCGTGCGGTCGGCGGCGTGTTCGACGATCCAGCGCTGGTCCAGCTCGAACGCCGTCTTGTACACCGCCTTTTCCTGCTCGGTGAGGAAGTCCAGATGCTGCACGCTGCCGGCGCGCAGGGTGATGGACGACCACACGTCGTCGGTGTCCTGGCCGCGCTGTTCCAGCAATTGCTGCAGGTGACGGTTGCGCACGGTGAAGCTGCCGGACAGCGTTTTCTGCAGGAACACGTTGGCGGCGATTGGCTCGATGCCCGGGCTCGCGTTGCCCGCGATGATCGAGATGCTGGCGGTGGGCGCGATGGCCATCTTGTTGGAGAAGCGCTCCATGACGCCGTAATCGGCGGCGTCCGGGCACGCTCCCCGCTCTTCGGCCAGCAGGCGGGACGCGGCGTCCGCCTGTTCGCGTATCTGGCGGAACATGCGCTTGTTCCAGACCTTCGCGATCACGCCTTCGAACGGCACGTTCTGCGATTGCAGGAACGAGTGGAACCCCATCACCCCGAGCCCCACCGAGCGCTCGCGCGAGGCCGCGTATTTCGCGCGCTCCATGTCCGAGGGCGCGCGGTCGATGAAGTCCTGCAGCACGTTGTCGAGGAAACGCATCGTGTCCTCGATGAACAGCGGGTGGTCCTTCCAGTCGAACCACGTCTCGAGGTTCACCGAAGACAGGCAGCATACGGCGGTGCGCTGGCGCCCGTACTGGTCGAGCCCGGTCGGCAGCGTGATCTCGCTGCACAAATTGGACGTCTTGACCTCAAGCCCGGCCAGCTTGTGGTGGTCCGGGCGCGCGTTGTTCACGTGGTCGGAGAATACGAGGTACGGCTCGCCCGTCTCCACGCGCGCGATCAGGATGCGTATCCAGAGCGACCGCGCCGAGATCTGGCGCACGATGGACTGGTCCTTCGGCGAGCGCAGCGACCACATCTCGTCGGCTTCGACGGCGCGCATGAAATCGTCCGGCACCAGGATGCCGTGATGCAGGTTGGGCGCCTTGCGGTTGGGGTCGCCGCCGGTCGGCCGGCGTATCTCGATGAACTCCTCGATTTCCGGGTGCTGCACCGGCAGGTAGACCGCCGCGGAGCCGCGCCGCAGCGAGCCCTGGCTGATCGCCAGCGTCAGGCTGTCCATCACCCGGATGAACGGGATGACGCCGCTGGTCTTGCCGTTCTGGCCGACCTTTTCGCCGATGGAGCGCAGGTTGCCCCAGTAGCTGCCGATGCCGCCGCCCTTGCTGGCCAGCCACACGTTTTCGTTCCACAGGCCGACGATGCCGTCGAGGCTGTCGGACGCCTCGTTGAGGAAGCACGAGATCGGCAGGCCGCGCTCGGTGCCGCCGTTGGACAGTACAGGGGTGGCCGGCATCAGCCATAGCCGGCTGATGTAGTCGTACAGGCGCTGCGCGTGGGCGGCATCGTCGCCGTAGAAGCTGGCGACGCGGGCGAACAGGTCCTGGTAGCCCTCGCCCGGCAGCAGGTAGCGGTCGTCGAGCGTGGCCCGGCCGAAATCGGTCAGCAGCGCGTCACGCGAACGGTCGACGCGGACCTGGTGTCGGCCCCTCATCTGCACGGCATCGTCCAGCAAGGCGATCTCTCCTAGGTCCCGATTCGTCATGCCGTCCATCCTGCCCTGCCCCTGAAACGCGTCAAGCTGGTTAACACCATATGTGGTCGCGCTGTCACTACATAACCACCAGATGATGGGTCGTTAGCTTTTGAAGGCGGCGTTCGCCGGTGCGGGCCATCATCGAGAATAGACCTATCCGCACCGGGCTACACGGCCTAAATGGCGATGGACCCAGGCTTTTAAGCCAGTCCCGCAAGGAGCGAACGATGACCAGTGTCGAAGGACGCACCGCCGATCACCCTATCGAGCGCCTGTTTCTGGAGCGGTGGTCGCCGCGGGCCTTTGCCGGCGCCACGATGGATCACGAGACGCTGATGACCATCTTCGAGGCGGCACGCTGGGCGCCCAGCAGCTACAACTCGCAACCCTGGCGCTACGTCTATGCGCTGCGCGACACGCCGGCCTGGAGCACGCTGTTCGGCCTGCTGGTCGAAGGCAACCAGGGCTGGGCGCGCGACGCGAGCGTGCTGATCGTGGCCGCCTCCAAATCCACCATGTCGCCACGCGGCACGGAGATGCACAGCCACAGCCATTCCTTCGACGCCGGCGCCGGCTGGCAGAACATGGCGTTGCAGGCGACCGCCATGGGCTGGCACGCGCACGCCATGGTCGGGTTCGACATGGCCCGTGCGGCGTCTGAGCTGAACATCCCCGAGGGCTACCGGATCGAATCGGCCATCGCCATCGGCAAGCGCGGCGACCGCGCCCGGTTGCCCGAGCAGCTCCAGGGCATGGAGACGCCGAACGGGCGTAACCCGGTGTCCAGCTTCGCGTTCGAGGGAGCGTTCCCGGAGCATACGCCGCCGGCCAAGCTGTAGCCGGCCAAGCTGTTGCAGGGATGGCGCGCCGGGAAGGCTGGGCGAGCTCCAGGCAGGCGAGCTGACGGCGCGCTCGCCTGAACAGCAGGCCGGTCAGCCCTGACGGGCCAGCTTGTGGGCGGTTCGGAGCAGGAAGGTCCGGTCTTCCGGGTCGCAGGCCTGATACAGACGAAGCATGGCCAGTTCGTCGCCGGTGATGCCGGAGGCCGGGTCGCTGCCCTGCAGCAGATGCTCCACCGACGAGCCGAGGGCGGTCGCAATGCGTGTGATGTTGCCGCGCAACTGGCCGGCCCTGTCGGTCTCCCATTGCGCGACGGCGCTGCGGCTCACCCCGCAGGCGGCGGCGAGCTCGTCCTGCGTGAGGCCGCGAGCCCGCCTCAACCCGCGTATGCGTTCGCCGACAGAGGACGCTTCCTGCATGACCGGAAGAATGCGCTAGTTCCTCTAACAAATCCAGTCATTATGATTGACAAGTTTGCGTCAGCGTTGCTAACTTTCCGTTAGAGGAGGACGCGATGCGGGCTCATGTTCGGTGGACGCCGGAGTTGGACGATCAGTTGCGCAGGCTGCGCGGGCAGGGTGTGACCTGGGATGGCATCGCCAGCGCCATGTCGCTGGGCCGGAACACCGTGCTGGAACGTGGGCGCAAGATCGGCGCCCGCCGGGTGTCGAGTGTCCCGGTCGCGGTGCTGGAAGAGGCGCGCGACCGCCCGCCACGCCAGGCCGGCCATCCGGCAACCTGGTCGCTGATTACCGCGGGCACGTTGCTCGACGGGGAAGCCTACCCCTATCCGGTCTTCCTTTAAGGAACAAAACATGAACATGATACCTTGCTTCGGCCAGGCTTTCGACGACGCGGAGATCGAATTGCAGGGACGCAAGGAGGTCGACGCGGCGTTCATCACGTACCGGCTGGAGGAGGCCGGCGCGACGCTGCTGGCACTGCCCGGTACCGGCTACTCCACAAAGATGAGGGTGAGCCACCTGGAGGTACTGCCCGACGCGCCCGAGGCATACACCGCAGGGACGGGCCGGATACGTCCCGCGGTGCCGTCGGCCGCGCGGATCACGCGCATGGACGAGGCGCTGGGCTGGATCACGTTGATCCCGCGCGAGCGCACCGTGCTGCGTCGCATCGTCGGGGCCCGCAGCCTGGTAAGCCCGGTCACCGAACGGCATCTGTTCTCGTGGCGCCGGCTGGGCGGCGTGATGGGTGCCGACCACAAGGCGGTGCAGCGCTGGCACGCGCAGGGGATCAACATGCTGGTGGCGGCGGTGGGAGCTCTGGCGGCGTAAAGGCAACGACTCTTCGTCATACCGTCGCAGCGTTCTCCGCAAACACCAACCAATAACTCGAAGTTTTTGGTCCTTTTTTTTCAAAAAAGGACTGCTTGCCTTCCTTCCCCGCCCAAGCGCCGCTAAGACCCGTCGCATGCTGCAAGGCCGCCACATCGTCGTCGTTCTGCCGGCCTACAACGCCGCGCGCACGCTCGAGCGTACCTGCAGCGAAATCCCCACCGACATCGTGGACGAGATCATCCTGACCGACGACGCCAGTCGCGACGACACGGTGGCTGTCGCCCGCGCGCTCGGCCTGCACGTCATCAGGCACGACAGGAACCGCGGCTACGGCGGCAATCAGAAGACGTGCTACGCCGCGGCGCTGGAACGCGGCGCGGACGTCGTGGTGATGCTGCACCCCGACTACCAGTACACGCCGCGTCTGATCACCGCCATGGCGTCCATGCTGGTCTCCGAGCAATACGACGCCGTGCTGGCCTCGCGTATCCTCGGGCGCGGCGCCATCGCCGGCGGCATGCCGCGCTACAAATACGTCGCCAACCGCGTGCTGACGCTGACGCAGAACCTGCTGATGGGCGCCAAGCTGTCGGAGTACCACTCCGGCTACCGCGCCTGGACCCGCGCCGTGCTCGAACGATTGCCGCTGGACCGGTGTTCCGACGATTTCGTGTTCGACAACCAGATGTTGGCGCTGACGCTGAGTTTCGGCTTCCGCGTCGGCGAGATTTCCTGCCCGACGAAGTATTTCGCCGAAGCATCATCGATCAATTTCCGCCGCAGCGTCACCTACGGTCTCGGCGTGTTGCGCACCGCGGTCCAGTATCGCCTGCATCGCATGGGGCTGCGTCGGGAGAGACTGTTCGACGATGCGCGCACCTGACGTGACGGCCAGGGGCATGCTGCGCGTCGGGGCCGGCCTGCTGCTTGTGGCGCTGGCGGCGATCGGGGTTCTCGCTGTCCGGATCTGGCCGCACGAACTGGCGCTGGGGTTGGACGCCGCCGTCCGCAGGACGCGCGATCTCGGTGCCGCGGGCTGGGTGGCGGCAGCGCTCGCCCAGATCGTCATCGCGCTGTGCGGTGTGCTGCCAGCCTCGGCCGGCGCGCTGATGGCGGGGGTGCTGTACGGCATAGTGCCGGGGTTCCTGCTCTCGGCACTCGGCACGCTGGTGGGCGCGGCGCTCGCCTTTCTGGTGACGCGATCGCTGTTCCGGCCGCTGGTGGCGCGGGCGCTGTCGCGCCGCCCGCGTGTGGACCGGCTGGACGAGGCGGTGGCGCGTGATGGCTGGCGCATGGTGTGCCTTCTGCGCATCAGCCCGGTCATGCCGTTCGCGGTGACGAGCTACGCGCTCGGCCTGACCGGGCTGGGGCTGCGGGATTACCTGGTCGGCACCCTGGCGGCGCTGCCGGCACTGCTGGGCTACGTGGTGCTGGGTCACCTGGCCGGCGCCGGACTCGACACGATGGCCGCGAACCGGATGCGCCCGGTGCACTGGGTGTTGCTGGGCGTGGCCATCGCCGCCACCGCGCTGCTGACGCTGCGGCTCGGCCGCATGATCGCGCGCGTGGTCCGCCTGCCCGACCTGCAGGACGCCGCCCCCGCGCCACGCCTGCGCGGCGCGCCGGGCGGATAGGGGATGGCTCTGGCGGGTCGGGCCTCGCGTCCCATCAGGCCTGCGTCCGGGCGCGGCCGTCCGAGCCTGTGGCTGGCGGCGCTCCTGATCGGGTTCGCTGCACTGGTGGCGTTCCGGTTCGCGCTGACCTCCGCCGCGTTCCGCAACGCGGACGATGCGGGCAACTTCCTGGCCGGCGTCGACATGGCGGAGGGAAACTGGCGGCTCCACGGCTGGGTGATGGCGCCCGACAACTACGTCCCCACCGACGTGCTCGGGCAGGCGATCCTGAAGCTGCTGTTCGGCTTTCACCCGATCTTCATGCAGGCGTGGGAGGCGCTGGTCTGGGCCGCCGTCGGCGCCCTCGGCGCGGCCCTCGCGGGCGTCGGCGCGCCGAGGCGGCACCTGCCCGGCACGCTGTGTCTCGCGCTGTCGCTGCTCGCGTTCAACATCTTCGGGCATGAGTTTCGCGACGTGTTCCTGTCGTCGATCGCGTCGCATGGGTTCACGATCCTGCTCACCCTCGGGACGTTCGGCTTGGTCGCGACCTGGGACGGGCTGTGGCGGCCGCGTTCGGCGGCGCTGCGGGCGGCGCTGCTCGGCGGTGTCATGACGGTTGGTGCCTTTGCGGACCCGATCTTCGTCGTTGTCGCCTGCCTGCCGGTGCTCGCGGTCGCCCTGCTCGGCATACGCCTCGATGGCAGCGGCTCCCGGCCGGAAATCCAGATCGGCGTCGCGGTCGGCGCCGTGCTCCTGGCGCGCGCGCTGCTGGCGTTGAACGCCCAGACGGGCGGGTTCACCAGCATACGGCTGTCGATCCCGCTGGCGAGCTTCGAGGATCTGTCGAGCCACCTGGGCTTCGCCGTGCAGAGCATAGCCCGGCTGCTCGGTGCCGAGTTCTTCGGTCGCAGCTTCGACCAGCCGCTCACCGCCGGCCCATTGATCTACCTGCTGCGCGCGCCCCTGGTCATCGGGCTCGCGATCGTCTGCTGGGCGGTCGGCGGCCAGGTGTTCCGACGCGTCGTCGCCTGGCCGAACGGGCGGCCCGCGCAGGGCGGCGAGGACCTCGACCATCTGCTCTGGTTCAACCTGGTCTGCTGCGTCGCCAGCGCCAGCATCACAACCGTCATCGTGGACCAGAGCTGCGCGCGCTTCTTCTACCCCGCCGCGGTCGCCGGATCGATCCTCGTGGCACGGCGGTTCGGCCGCATGCCGCTGGGGGCGCTCTACGGGGGTGCCACCATGCTGGCCTCGATCGTCTTCGGCATCGCCGCACTGCCGCCGGGTTCCCCGCGCGACAACGCCACCATCCCGCAGGTCGGGCAGATCATCGGTGCGCTGCGCCAGCACGGCCTGCGTCACGGCTATGCCGGCTACTGGGAGAGCACGATCGTCACCGCGATCGCCGATCGCAAGATCACCAGCCTGCCGATCGCCCCGGGGCCGGACGGGCGCCTGCACGCGTTCCAGTGGCTGTGCAACCTGGACTGGTTCCGCAGCGCGGCGGCGGACTGGCACGACCGCATCTTCGTTATCGCGGCGAGCCGGCCCGGCGGGCTGGAGTTGTCGGAGGACGCGATCATCCGCCAGTTCGGCCGTCCCGCCGAAAGGATCGATCTCGGCCAGTTCATCATCGACGTCTACGACCCTTCAGGCCGCCCGCCGAACCTGCTGGACTAGATGCAGCCCTTCGTCTCACGCCCTTAGCCGCCCGTTAACGCCAGGTTGCGACGATACGGCCTCGAACGGACGAGGGGGCGGCAGCATGGGCCAGACCGAGACGACCATCCTATCGCCGCCGTATCGTCCGGACCCGGGTCGCCAGGCCGGTCCGGCTCTCGACGCAGCACTGGACGAGGCGCGGCGGGCCAGGCGTTTCGATGCGGTGGCCGAGGCGGAACCGATCGATTTGCTCGCGCCGGCGCGTGGCATCGTGGTGGCGACGCTGCTGGCCGTGCCGTTCTGGGCGGGCCTGCTTCTGGCCACGCACCGGCTGCTCTGGTGAGCCTCAGGGCACAGGAGGCAGACCCGCTCCGCCCGTGCGCCGATACGCCACCAGCAGGTTGTCGGCAGGCATCGCGATGATCTCGGGGGCGGCAAAGCCGGCGGCAAGCTTGGTGAGGTCGTCCAGCCGGCGCAGTCCCCAGCGTGGGTCACGCGCGCGCAGATCCGCGTCGAACGCCGCGTTTCCCGGTGCGAGCGGCACGCCGGCGCGCTCGAACGGGCCGTAGAGCACCAGCACGCCGCCCGTTGGCAGCAGCGCCGCCCCGCGGAACAGGCCCCCTGTCGCGGCCCATGGCGCGATGTGGACCATGTTGATGCACAGCACGGCGTCGGCTTTCGCGACCGGCCAGGCTTCGCCCGCCGCGTCCAGCGCGAGCGCCGGCCGTATGTTGGTCAGGCCCGCGTCGCGTACCCACGCGTCGATGCTGGCCAGCGCGGCCGGATCGCGGTCGCTCGGCTGGAACACGAGCCCGGGCAAGGCGGCCGCAAGGTGGACGACGTGTTCGCCCGAGCCGCTGGCGACCTCCAGGACCAGCCCGCGCTGCGGCAGGATCGGGCGCAGCGCCGCCAGGATCGGGTCGCGGTTGCGCTGGACCGCCGGGGCATGCAGGCGGCTGTCGGTGGAAACCTCGGTCAATCCTCGCCGTGCCTGAACGGCGACAGCTCCATCAGCCCGGCCATCTCGGCCTCCATGGCCGGGCGTTCCCGCGCCAGGTGATCGCCGATGGCGCGCCGCAGGCCGGGATGGGCGATCCAGTGCGCCGAGTAGGTGGCCGATGGCAGGTAGCCGCGCTGTATCTTGTGCTCGCCCTGCGCCCCGGCCTCCACCGTCTTAAGGCCGTGTTCGATCGCGTAGTCGATCGCACGGTAGTAGCAGAGTTCGAAGTGCAGGAACGGGAACTCGCCGATGCAGCCCCAGTTGCGGCCGTACAGCGTGTCGGTGCCGGCCAGGTTCAGCGCGCCCGCGACCAGCCGGCCGTTATGTTCGGCCAGCATCAGCACCACGCGGTCGCCCAGGCGCTCGGACAGCAGCGGGAAGAATTTCTGCGTCAGGTAGGCGCTGCCCCATTTGCGATCCACGGTGGATTCGTAGAACCGGTAGAACGCCTTCCAATGCGCCCGGTCGATCTGGCTGCCGCGCAGCGTGTGGAACACGAGGCCGGCGGCGTTGGCGTCGCGCCGCTCCCGCTTGAGCGACTTGCGCTTGCGCGCGTTCAGCGCGGCCAGGAAGCCGTCGAAGTCGCGGTAGCCGTCGTTGTGCCAATGATACTGCACACCCAGCCGTTGCAGCCACCCGGCATCGCCCAGCACCGCATACTCCGCCTCCGTGCAGAAAGTGACGTGCACCGAGCTGAGCTGCAGCTCGCGACAGGCCTGGGCCAGCGAGGCCGCCAGGGTAGCCTGGCCGAGGTCGATGCCGCGCCGCACCAGCAGCCGCGGGCCGGTGACCGGGCTGAAGGGAGAGGCAACCTGCAGCTTGGGATAATAGGCGCCGCCGGCCTGCTCGAAGGCGCGCGCCCAGCCGTGGTCGAACACGTACTCGCCGTAGCTGTGGCCCTTGGCGTACATCGGTGCGCAGGCGATGACCCGGGCGGCGGGGTCGCGCAGCACGGCGTGCCGCGGCAGCCAGCCGGTGCGCGCCCCGGCCGAGCCGCTATCCTCGACCGCCGAGAGGAAGGCGTGGCTGACGAACGGGTTGTCCGCCCCGGCACACAGGTCCCAGTCGGCGGCGTCCACCTCGTGGATCGAGGGATGCAGGCTGAGGGTGAGGGCAGGCGAGAGGTCTGGCATTTGCAGCGAATATGGCCGTGTGAGGTCGGGCTGGTAGGTCGGCAGGCAGGAAGCGCTTCTTTTTTGAAAAAAAGAAGCAAAAAACTTTTAATCATGTTGGGCTTAACTGTTGAAACATGCGCCCTGATTGAAAAAACGAGGGACGGTCAGCTATAGGGAGCGCCGCCCCAGCAATTATCAAAAGTCTTTTGGTTCTTTTCTTCAGAAAAGAACGTCTTTCTTACTTTCAAACCAGCTTGAGAAACCGCGCAAACGCCTCCAGCGTCGTGGGGGAGACGTGGTGTTCGATCCCCTCGGCATCGGTCTCGGCATCCTCGCGCGGCACGCCCACGGCCAGCAGCAGATCCACGACGAGGCGATGCCGGGCGCGCACCCGGTCGGCGAGCGCCTCGCCCTCGGCGGTTAGGAACACGCCGCGATACGGCCGTGCGGTGGCGAGCCCCTCGCGCTTCAGCCGGGTGATGGCCTTGACCACGGTGACGTGACTGACGCCGAGCCGACGGGCGATGTCGGTGGGGCGTGCCTCGCCATCGGCGGCCAGAAGGTCGGCGATCAGCTCGGTATAATCTTCCAGCAGGGCCGCAGAGCGCTGCACCCGCGCGCGCCCGAACCGCCGGGCCTGCGTCGCCTCCGGGCTTAGAGGGGGGTCGGGGTGCTCGTCCAAAACGAATCCCATGCGTGGCACCGTCCTGCCTTGTGATCACCTAGCCGATTGCCTTGTCTGTAGCCCATACTACATTGCGTATCATGAGCGGCAGCCTGAGCGAGCGCACGACTTTCGCCATACGCCAGGTGCTGGATGGCCACGTGCGTGGCTGGCGTGCCGTGCTGCCGTTTGCCGGGCCGGCCATGGTGGCCAGCGTCGCCTACATCGACCCCGGAAACTTCGCGACGAACATCCAGGCCGGCGCCCGCTACGGTTACGGCCTGCTCTGGGTGGTGCTGCTGGCCAACGCGGTCGCCATGCTGTTCCAGTCGATGAGCGCCAGGCTGGGCATCGTCACCAACCGCAACCTCGCCGAACTGTGCCGGACGCATTTTCCGACACCGGTCGTGCTGGCGATGTGGGTGGTGAGCGAGGTGGCGGCCATGGCCACCGACCTTGCGGAGTTCCTCGGCGGCGCCATCGGCCTGTCGCTGCTGCTGCACCTGCCGCTGCTGGCCGGCATGGCGGTGGTGGCCGTGCTGACCTACGCGATCCTGCTGCTGGACCGGCGCGGGTTCCGGCCGCTGGAGCTGGTGATCGGCGGCATGATCGGGCTGATCGCCATGTGCTACGTCGTCGAGCTGGTGGTCGCACCCCCGGATTGGTGGGCGGCAGGATCCGGTCTGGTCGTGCCGCGCCTGGCGGATCATGGGGCGGTGCTGCTGGCGGTGGGCATCGTGGGGGCGACGGTGATGCCGCATGCCATCTACCTGCATTCCGGCCTGACCCAGGACCGCGCGCCGGCCCGCAGCATGGCCGAGCGGCATCGCCTGGCGCGCTATTCGGACCGCGAGGTGATAACGGCGCTGACGCTGGCGGGTGTGGTCAACCTGGCGATGGTCATGATGGCGGCGCGGGCCTTTCACCAGGGCCATGGCGACGTGGCCGAGATCGGGCAGGCCTATCACACGCTGGTGCCGCTGTTCGGCGCCGCAGCGGCCGGCGTGTTCCTGGTCTCGCTGCTGGCGAGCGGCCTGTCGAGCTCGGTGGTCGGCACGATGGCGGGGCAGGTGATCATGCAGGGGTTCATCGGCTGGCGCATCCCGGTCTGGCTGCGGCGTGCGGTGACCATGCTGCCGGCCGTGGCCGTGGTGGCGGCCGGGTATGACGCCACGGACAGCCTGGTCATGAGCCAGGTGGTCCTGTCCCTGGTGCTGCCGGTGCCGATGGTGGCGCTGCTGCTGCTGAGCCGGCGAGCGGACGTGATGGGGACGATGGTGGCCGGGCGTGGCCTGCTGGCGCTGGCCTGGACGGCGACGCTGGCGACGCTCGGCCTGAACGCCGTGCTGCTGGCGAACGTGGCGGGGCTGACCGGTTAGCGATAGACCTCGGCCAGCGGGATCTCGATGCCGATTTCCGGCAGCGACAGGACGGCGTCCGTGCCGCGCAGCGTTTCTTCCTCCCAGCCCGACGACCTCCGCAGCACCGTGATCTCCGGTTGATCCTGCGACAGGATGACGTAGGCGCGTAGCGACGGCACGGTGCGGTACTCACGCGGCTTGACGCGCCGGTCGGTCAGGACCGTCGAGGGGGAGAGCACTTCGAACACGACGGACGGCGATACGGAGTCGCGCATCGTGTCGACAGCTTCGCAGGCGACCGTCACGTCGGGGTAACGGACCCAGTCCTCGCCGATGACCTTCAGGTCCGACGACAAAACCTCACAGGGCGGCTGGACGCGGTTGCCCGCTGCGGTGATGAGCCGGGCAATCAGGCGGGCGTGACTGACGGAGCCGCCGGTCATCCCGATCGGCTGTACGCCGTCGAACTCGTAACGCAGATCCTGGGATCGTTCCCAGGCGAGAAACTCTTCGAGGCTCAGGGTACGGACGCTGGCGCTCATGACCGGAGCATAGTGGATCGTCCTTGCCCCTTCAACGATGAGCATCGCTGTCGGGTCACGCTCGATCCCGTGGCCAAGCCGCCCGATTGCGCCGGTGGCCGCACATCCCTAGCTATCGGCGATGCCACCAGCCTCGTCCGACACGCTTCGCCTAGCGCTCGCCCAGCTGAACCCGCATGAGGGCCAGATCGAGACCAATCTGCGCCGGATACGTGAAGCGCGGGCCGAGGCTGCCGCGCTGGGCGCCGAGCTGGTGGTAACGCCCGAGTTCTCCATCGCCGGCTACCCGCCGGAGGACCTGGTGCGCAAGGCTGCGTTCGTGACCGATTGCGAGGCGGCGCTGGAGGCGCTGGCGCGCGACACCGAAGACGGCGGCCCCGGCCTGATCGTCGGCGGCCCCTGGCGGGAGGGCGCGGCCATCTACAACGCCGCCTTCCTGATGGATGGCGGCCGGATCATCGCAAGGCGCGCCAAGCACGAGCTGCCGAACTACGGCGTGTTCGACGACAAGCGCGTGTTCGACGCCGGGCCCGTGCCAGGCCCCGTGGTGTTCCGCGGCCATCGCCTGGGGCTGATGGTGTGCGAGGATTGGTGGTTCCCGACGGTCGCCGAGACGCTGCTGGAGACCGGGGCGGAGATGCTGCTCTCGATCAACGGCTCGCCGTTCGAGGACGGCAAGTCCGGCCACCGCGTGCAGCTCGCCGTTGCCCGCGTGGTGGAGACCGGGCTCTCCTTCGTGTTCGTCAACCAGGTGTGCGGCCAGGACGAGCTCGTGTTCGATGGCGCGAGCTTCGTGCTGAACCCGGACCGCAGCCTCGCCGCGGTGCTGCCGTCGTTCCAGGAGCGCGTGGTGCTGACCGAGTGGCGCCGTCAGGATGGCGTGCTCGTCTGTGTGCCGCAGGCGCTGCCCCCCGAGCCGGCCGCCCACGAGCACAACTACCGCTGCCTGTGCCTCGGCCTGTCGGATTACGTGCGCAAGAACGGGTTTCCCGGCGTGCTGCTGGGCTTGTCGGGCGGCATCGACAGCGCGCTCTCGGCGGCCATCGCCGTCGATGCGCTGGGGGCGGACCGGGTGCGCGCGGTGATGCTGCCCAGCCCCTACACCAGCCAGCACAGTCTCGACGACGCGGCCGCCTGCGCGCGGCTGCTGGGCATACGCATCGACACCGTGCCGATCACGCCGGCGATGGAGGCGGTGGACCAGGCGCTCCATCCGTTGTTCGACGGCCTGCCGGACGACACCACGGAGGAGAACATACAGTCGCGTGCACGCGGCCTGTTGCTGATGGCGATGAGCAACAAGTTCGGCCACATGGTGCTGACCACGGGGAACAAGAGCGAGATGTCGGTGGGCTATTCGACCCTGTACGGCGACATGTGCGGCGGCTACTCGGTGCTGAAGGACGTCTACAAGACGGCGGTGTTCGCGCTGTCGCGCTTCCGCAACGCACACCGGCCGGAGGGCCTGCGCGGGCCCGCGGGCCCGGTGATGCCGGATCGCGTGATCGCCAAGCCGCCGAGCGCCGAGCTGCGCGACAACCAGACCGACCAGGACAGCCTGCCGCCCTACGAGACGCTGGACGCGATCCTCGCCGGGCTGGTGGAGGGGGAGCGGTCGGTGGACGACATGGTGGGCCGGGGTTTCGCGCGCGAGACGGTGGTGCGTGTGTGGCAGATGCTGGACCGCGCCGAGTACAAGCGCCGCCAGGCCCCGCCGGGCGTGAAGATATCGGCCCGCGCCTTCGGGCGCGACCGGCGCTACCCGATCACCAACGGCTACACGGAATTGCTGGCGTGAGCGGGGTGTTCGCGCCCGAGGGCGGCTGGCGCGTCCGTATCCTGGACATGTCCGGCGGCGCCGAAGAGGGCATCGTCGAGGAGGTGCGCGGCTTTCCGACCCTGATGCAGGCCAACGCGTTCGCGCGCGCCTATGTGCGCGACAGCGTGGAGCTGTGCCGGACCGCCGGCCTGTCCAGCCGCGAGGTGCTGGCGGCGTGGTTCGCCTTCGGCGAGGATGCCGAGGTGCTGGACGCGCCGGACGATGGCTGGCGTTCGGCCAACGAGCTGTCGGATTTTGCCGATCGTGCCGCGACGCGCGACGAGCGCGACTGGCGCGCGCTGGACCCGCGCCGGGACGAGGCGTGATGCGCGTCCGCTTCGCCCCGAGCCCGACCGGGTTCCTGCATGTCGGCAACGCCCGCATCGCGCTGGCCAACGCGCTGTTCGCCCGCCGGCACGGTGCTGCGTTCCTGCTGCGAATCGACGACACGGACGCCGAACGCTCCCGCCCCGAATACGAGCAGGCGATCGAACACGACCTCCATTGGCTCGGCATCACCTGGGACGAACGTTTCCGACAGTCCGAGCGTATCGCGCTTTACGCGGCCGCGGCCGACCGGCTGCGCGCCTCCGGCCGCCTGTACCCGTGCTTCGAGAGCGAGGAGGAGCTGCGCTTCAAGCGCGAGCAGCGCCTCAAGCGCGGCCTGGCGCCGGTGTACGACCGCGCGATGCTGAAGCTGACCGCCGAGCAGCGCGCGCAGGCCGAGGCGAACGGCAAGGCGCCCTACTGGCGCTTCAAGCTGTCCGATGGCGCGGTGGAGTGGAACGACCTTGTGCTGGGCCGGCGCGGCGTGAAGCTGACCAGCGTGTCGGACCCGGTGCTGATCCGGGCGGACGGCACCTACCTGTACACCTTCACCAGCGTGGTCGACGACGTCGAGAGCGGGGTCAGCCACGTCATCCGTGGCGAGGACCACGTGACCAACACCGGCGTGCAGCTGGACATCGTCTCGGCGCTCGGCAGCAACCCGTCGCGCCTGACGCTGGCGCACCTGCCGCTGCTGGTCGATGCGGATGGCGGCAAGCTCTCCAAGCGGCTGGAAGGGCTGTCGCTGCGCGCGCTGCGCCAGGACGGGATGGAGCCCTCGGCCATCGTCGCCTACCTGGCGCGGCTCGGCACCAGCGACTCGCCCGAGCCGGCGACGCTCGACGCGCTGGCACCGACCTACGACCTGTCCCGCGTGTCGCGCTCGCCGGCGCGGTTCGACGTGCGGCAGTTGCTGGCGCTGAACCGGCGCGTGCTCAAGGCCGCAAGCTTCGAGCAGGTGCGCGACCGCCTGCCCCCGGAGGCGACCGCGTCGTTCTGGGAGGCGGTGCGCGGCAACCTCGATCTCCTGGCCGAGGCGCGCCACTGGTGGACGGTGGTGGCCGGCGACATCGTGCCGCCGGTGCAGGACGGCCAGGCCGAGTTCTGCCGCGAGGCGCTGGCCCTGCTGCCGACCGAGCCGTGGGACGGCGGCAGTTGGGCCGGCTGGACAGGGGCGCTGAAGGAGGCCACCGGCCGGCGCGGCCGCGCGCTGTTCCAGCCGCTGCGCCTGGCCCTGACCGGCGAGGAGCACGGCCCGGAACTGGCGACCCTGCTGCCGCTGATCGGCCGCGCGCGCGCCGCGCATCGGCTGGCGCTGAGCGTGCTGTAGCTGCTGCTACCCCGGACGGTGTTCCGCTTTGCCGCCGATCATGCGTTCGAGCCAAACTGCCGAAGCAAGGGGCCTGACGCAAAGAAGGAACAGGCCTGTACACCTCCAGGACAGGAACAGGTCTGCACACATTCCCCTTGCCTCATGTCAGCCCTGCTTTCGTCCGGCCGGCGCGGCTCAAGGCTCGCGAAGCGACCGCCGCAGGCGGCTTGGCCTTGAACCGCGCCGGTCGGACGAAAGACAATCGACAGGAGAGGCAGGCCCAGCGAATAACTCTATGGTCGATATCGCCGGAATTTGGCTGCCCTGGCCACCCCTGTCCCGGATAGCCCCCGATTTCCCCTGGCTGACGGCGTGGCACAGCGGATGCTAACCATAGGGTCAGGCCGGTGCGCTGGCACGGCGTTGAGTGGGAAACGTAGGGCATGGACTGGGACCTCGTCGTCATCTTCACTTTCGTCATCGTGCTGACGGTCATCCGACTGCAGTACAAGCGGTCCATGCCCACCACCACCGGGCTGGGCGCCGGCGACCAGTCCGCGCTGGACCGCGCGATGGAGGTGGCACGCCGGCTGGAACAGCGGGTGGAGTCGCTGGAACGCGTGCTGGACGAGGACGCGCCGGGCTGGCGCGCCAGGGTCCGGGCGTGAGCGCCGTCATGGCGGCCCGCGCCATCCTGGCCGGCATCGGCCTGCTGGCGGCGGCCGCCCACCCGGCGGTGGCCGAGACCAGGACCGTGCGGGGCACCCAGCTGGTGCTGACCGACACGCTCCCGTCGCGCACGATCATCGACACCGACCCGTCACTTGACGGCAGCATACGCCTGTCCGCCGGTGGCTCGCTGGCCTGCCTGTCGGTCGTGTCCGGACCGGCGACCGTGCTGAGCACCGCAGGCTGCGGCGACGACCTTGACGGTCTTCGCATCACCGTCTCGCCCGACACGCCGGTGACGATGACCGGCAGCGGCAGCGGGTCCATCGGGATCGAGGACCTGAACGCGTCGCTGACGGCCACCGTGACCGACAGCTTCGCCCTGACCGCCGGGCATGTCGGCCGGCTGGTGCTGTCCACGCGCGGCGACGGCGACAGCGTGGTGGGCGCCGTCAACGGCTCCGCCAGCCTGGACATGACGGGCAGCGGCGACCTGCAGATCGGCCATCTGAGCGGGCCGCTGAGTCTGCGGCATCGCGGCTCCGGCGATCTCAAGCTGGGGGCGGCGGACTCGCCGAGCGTCAGCATCGACAGCGCCGGGTCGGGCGACACGACCATCGGCCGCGGCACGATCGGCAACCTCAACGCCCACATCACGGGCTCGGGCGACCTCACCGTGGCCGCCAGCGTCGCCAGCGGCGAAGTCGCCGCCTCGGGCGGCGGTGACGTGAAGCTGAGCCAGGTTACGGGCGCGCTCAGCCGCTCGGCGAGCGGCGGCAGCGACATCACCGTTGACGGACAGGGGAGCGACGGACAGGAGGGCGCGAGCGACGGCACGGACAGGGTGGGGCGTTCCTCGGGAGAAAGCTCGACCACGCGTGGCCACACCATACGGGTGCACCCGAACTGGCCGACGCATCTGTTCACCGCCGCCGCCGTCGCCCTGATGCTCTACGTCGTCTGGCGCCTCGTGCGGCGCGCCGGCGGCGTTGCCGCGCTGACCGGACGCAGCAACCGGACGCCCGCCGGGCCGCTGCACCCGGGCGTGTTGGCGGTGACCGAGACGCTGACGCGGCTGGAGCAGCGTCTCGGTCGGTTGGAAGGCTACGTGACCACGCGGGAGTTCGACCTGAACCGAAAGTTCCGCGAGCTGTAGTCTTTCTGGCACGACCTGGGGCCCCGCATCTGTCGGGCGAGGCTCCGGCGCATGCGCGCGCTTGACTTGGGAGGGGCCGGGCGTGCAACCACGGCGGTGACCGAACCGATCGGTCAGCCTCCGTTCGAGCATCGCAGGATCCAGAATGGCCGATAGTGAGCCCCAGCAGACGCCAGGCGATCGCCTATCGCACGGCCGGCCCGATGCCGAGGCCAGGGTCGATCCCGGCGCCGACGCGAAGCAGGCCGCCGACAAGCGCCGCCAGGAGGAGGTCGACCGCAAGCAGGACCAGCGCCGCGCGCGTGCCCGCCCGTTCGTGCGCATCGGCATGGTGCTGATCCTGGTCGGGCTGATCGCCGGCGGGCTGTGGTACTGGCAGTCCACCAAGGACATCCAGACCACCGACGACGCCTACACCGACGGCCGCGCCGTCACCATCGCCCCGCGCGTCACCGGCCAGGTCGTCTCGCTCGACGTCAACGACAACCAGTTCGTGCATCGCGGCGACCCGCTGATCCACATCGATCCGCGACAGTACCAGGCGAGCCTCGAGGCCTCGGAGGGCCAGCTGGTGACGAGCCGCGGCCAGTTGGCCGCCGCCACGCAGGGGTTCGAGGTGGCGAAGGTCAACTTCCCGGCGCGCCTGCAGCAGGCGCGCGCGCAGTTGCTGGATGCGCAGGCCAGCCTGTTCAAGGCGCAGACCGACTTCAAGCGCCAGCAATCGTTGCCGCGCGCCGCCACCACCGGCCAGCAGGTCGACTACGCGACCGCGGCCCTGCGCTCGGCCGAGGCGCAGGTGGCGGTCTCGCAGGCCGCCGTGGTGCAGGCCGCCCCGGTGCAACCCAACGTGGCGCAGAGCGGCGCCGCGGTGAAGCAGCTGAACGGCACGATCGACCAGGCCGACGCCAACCTCAGGCAGGCGCAGCTCAACCTCGAATGGTGCGTGGTCCGCGCGCCGCAGGACGGCTGGATCACCCGACGCAACGTCGAGCAGGGCAACTACGTCACCCCCGGCCAGCAGATCTTCTCGATCGTCTCGCCGGAGATCTGGATCACCGCCAACTTCAAGGAGAACCAGCTCGACCGCATGCGCCCCGGCCAGCACGTGCGTGTGGGCGTGGATGCCTATCCGTCGCTGAAGCTGCAGGGCCACGTGGACAGCGTGCAGCTGGGGTCGGGCAGCAAGTTCACCGCCTTCCCGCCGGAGAACGCGACCGGCAACTTCGTCAAGATCGTGCAGCGAGTGCCGGTCAAGATCGTCATCGACAGCGGCCTCGATCCCGCCATTCCGCTGCCGCTCGGCATTTCCGTCGATCCCGAGGTGGAGCTCAAATGAGCGGCAGCAGCGGCGAGGCCTGGAAGCCGCGCGCCAATCCCTGGCTGATCGCCGTTGTCGTAACGATCGCGGCGTTCATGGAGGTGCTGGACACCACCATCGTCAACGTCTCCCTACCGCACATCGCCGGCAGCCTGTCGTCGAGCTACGACGACGCGACCTGGGCGCTGACCAGCTACCTGGTCGCCAACGGCATCGTGCTGACCATCAGCGGCTGGCTCTCCGACGTGCTGGGCCGCAAGCGCTACTTCATGATCTGCATCGGCATGTTCACGGTGTGCTCGTTCCTGTGCGGGCTGGCCACGAGCCTGCCGCAGATCATCATCTTCCGGCTGCTGCAGGGCTTCTTCGGCGGCGGGCTGCAGCCCAACCAGCAATCGATCATCCTCGACACCTTCGACGTCTCGCAACGCGGCCGCGCGCTGGGTGTGGTGGCCATCGCCACGATCGTCGCCCCGATCCTGGGGCCGACGCTGGGCGGCTACATCACCGACAATTTCAGCTGGCGCTGGATCTTCTTCATCAACATCCCGGTCGGCGCGCTCGGCCTGTTCGGGGTGGCGACTCTGGTCGAGGACCCGCCCTGGGTGCGCGACAAGCGCGCGCGCGGGATCGACTACATCGGCATCTCGCTGATCACCATGGGGCTGGGCTGCCTGCAGGTCGCGCTGGACCGTGGCGAGGACGAGGACTGGCTGAGCTCGCCCTTCATCCGGGTGATGTTCCTGCTGGCGTTCCTCGGCATCACCGGCGCCATCGGCTGGCTGCTGACGGCCAAGCGCCCGGTGGTGAACCTGCATGTCATGGGCGACAAGAACTTCGCGCTCGGCGCCACGATGATCGGCTTCATGTCGATTATCCTGTATTCGAGTGCCGTGGTGATCCCGCAATTCGCCCAGCAGGTGATCGGCTACACCGCCACCCTCGCCGGGCTGATCCTCTCGCCGGGCGGTGTCGTGATCATCCTGCTGATACCGGTCGTCACCCGTATCCTGCCGAAGCTGCCGACACGCTACCTGATCACCACCGGCTTCACGCTGATGGGCTTCTCGCTGCTGTATTCCAGCCGGCTCACGCCCAACATGACGTTCATGAACATGGCGCTGATACGCGCCTCGCAGACGGCGGGGCTGGCCTTCATGTTCGTGCCGATCTCGACGATCGCCTATTCCAGCCTGCCGCGCGAGCTGAACGGCGACGCGGCGGCGCTGTACACCATGTTCCGCAACGTCCTGGGCTCGGTCGGCATCTCGATGGCGACCGCGCTGATCACCACGCGCACGCAGGTGCGGCAGGCCTACCTCTCGCGCTGGCTGACGCCGTTGAACCAGCCGTACAACGACCTGGTGCAGCGGGACCAGGCGACCTTGCTGAGCATGGGCCATGCGGCCTCGACCACCCATGACACGGCGACGGGCCTGATCTACCAGACGATGCGCACGCAGGCGTCCGTGCTGGCCTATTCGGACGTGTTCCACATCTGCGCCATCGCCGCCTTCTGCATCGTGCCGCTCACCTTCCTGTTCTCGAACTACAAGCCTGGACCTGGCGCGAAGGGACCGGCGGCGCATTAGCGCCCTGGTCGCTCGTGTTGCGGGCGCGGGACGGCCGCGTTACGGTTCGGCCATGCCGAGTGTCGCCGCAACGGGGATCGGTCGTCGCCATGGCTGACCCGTCCAGGGACGCCTACGTACCGATCTACGAATCGGCCAACTACCGGATCGACGCGATCGCGTTTGAGGCGAACCGGTCGGTGTTCGTCAGTTTCTCCGAGCGCACCTTCCCGAAACGACGCTCGGGCGAGCGAACCTTCTCCAAATACGAGCTCGACACCGTCTTCGTCACCGCGCGCGGCTCCCACTGGTACCAGTATCCGGACTCCAGGGAGGCGGCGCTGGCGGTGCGCGACTACTGCCGCCGTTACGACCGCGTCGTCACCTACGGCGAGAGCATGGGCGGCTACGGCTCGCTGATCTTCTCGGAGATCATCGATCCCGACCTCACGATCGCCTTTTCGCCGCAATATTCGCACGATGCCGGCAAGGTGCCCTTCGAGGAGCGCTGGCCGCAGAACCGCGCCGAGATCCTGGCCCAGGGCGGCTTCATGTTCGACGACATGAAGCTCGGCCGGCGCAGCCGCACGGTGGTGTTCTTCGACCCGCTCAGTCCGGACGCCAGGCATGCGGACCTCGTGCGGCAGGGGCGCCGCGTGGAGACCGTCATCGTCCCGTTCAGCGGCCACTCGGCGCTGCGCGTGCTCGCCGAGATGAAGCTGTCGTCCAAGTTCCTGATCGAGGCGGCGGCGGGCGATCCGGACCTGGCGGGCCTGCGCCGGTCGGTCCGCGCGCTGCGCTGGCAGAGCGCCACGTACCTGCGCGGCGCGGCCAACGCCTGCACCGGTCGCGGCCTCAAGCGACTGCCGCCGCCGCTGCAGACGCTGCCCGCCCGGATGATACGGCAGGCCAGCGAGATCGGCGCGGTGAGCGTTCGCGACCTGACGAAGAACCGCCGCATCGCGCTGAGCGCCGGCGACGAGGAGCTGGCGGCCTTCGAGCTGCTCCGGCTGTTGGCGGCGCCGGTGTTCTACAAGCGCGGCCATCCGCTGCACATCTTCAAGCAATCCGCCCCGGCCCTCCTGCGCTACGACCTCAAGGCCCGCACGCTGCTGGTGCTCGAGGACGCCGTGACCGCAGATCCCGCATGCGCCGCCATCGTGCAGGACATGCGCTACGCCCTGGACAGGGCGACGGTGGCCGAGGTGCCGCGCCAGAAGGCCGCCGCGACCGGCCCGGTCAAGTCTTCGACCATGGGCGAATGGGCCGGCTGGTTCGCCTGGCGGCCGGTGAAGCTGCTGGAAGCCAAGGAACGGGTCTGGCTGCGTCGGGTCATGCGCCGGCGCGTGGGCGCCATCGCCGGCAGCCGGCCGCAATGGCAGTACACCGAGGACCCGGCGCGCTACCCGACGCGGCTGACCGGCGCCGAGCTGATCGCGAGCTGGTCGCAGTCCGGCGCCGAGCGTTAGGCAAGGAAAGCCTTCTTTTTTGAAAAAAGAAGCAAAAAAGTTCTGGTCGTGCTGTCGCGGCGTTTTCTGCAAACACCCAACAAATAGGCAAGAGTTTTTTGGTCCTTTTTTGCA
Source organism: uncultured Acetobacteraceae bacterium (assembly GCA_964244615.1). Classification (GTDB taxonomy): domain Bacteria; phylum Pseudomonadota; class Alphaproteobacteria; order Acetobacterales; family Acetobacteraceae; genus BOG-908. The sequence continues at coordinate 34,642 of CAXTJP010000003.1, read as the reverse complement.
AAAAAGGACTGCTTGCCTTGACCCCCGTCGCCCGATCCCCGACACACCGCCGCCTGAACTGGTCCGGACAATCAAGGCAATGCGCCGCAAACGCGGTCGCCCGCTGGACGGGTGGCTGATCATCGACAAGCCGGCGCAGATGACGAGCACCGACGTGGTCAACCGCGTGCGTCGGGGGTTCGACGCGCAGAAGGCGGGGCATGGCGGAACGCTGGACCCGCTGGCGACCGGCGTGCTTCCGGTGGCGTTCGGCTCGGCGACCAAGACGGTGCCCTACGTGATGGACGGGACCAAGCTGTACCGTTTCACGCTGCGCCTGGGCGAGGCGCGCGACACCGACGATGCCGACGGGGCGGTGACGGCCGAGAACGCCGTGCGGCCCACCGACGACGCGCTGCGGGCGGCACTGCCGGCGTTTCGCGGCGAGATCATGCAGGTGCCGCCGGTCTACTCCGCCATCAAGGTCGCCGGCGAGCGGGCCTACGACATGGCGCGCGAGGGCCGGGCACCGGTGCTGGAGGCGCGGCCCGCCCGGGTGGACCGGTTCGACCTGGTGCAGCGGGTGGACGCCGAGACCGCGGTGTTCGAGGTGCAGTCCGGCAAGGGGGTGTACATGCGCAGCCTGGCGCGCGACCTGGCCATGGCCTGCGGCGGGCTCGGCCACATCGCGGCACTACGCCGGCTGCGCGTGGGGCCGTTCCTGGAGCGGGACGCGATTTCACTGGACAAAGCATTGCCGGGGGAGGATACGGCCCGATCCTCTCCGGACCTCCTGCTGCCTGTCCTGACCGCGCTGGCCGACATCCCGGCGCTGGCCTTGACGGACGCGGAGGCCGTGTTGCTCACCCAGGGACAGGCGATCAGCCTGCTGACCCTGATGGGTCGCATTCCTGACGATGCCAACCCGGACCGCGGGTTGGCCCGCGCCATGGCGGGGGGACGCGTGATCGGGCTCTGCCGCCTGCAAGACGGCTGGCTGCGTCCCGAACGCATTCTCTGACCCCCCAGGACGCGGCGCGACGCATCGTCCTGGCAATCAACAGGAGTACGATCGATGTCGATCACAGCCGAGCGTCGCACGACGCTGATTGGCGAGTACCAGGCGCAGGCCGCCGATACCGGCAGCCCTGAGGTGCAAGTGGCCCTGCTCTCGGAGCGGATCACCAACTTGACCGAGCATCTGAAGACGCACGCGAAGGATTTCCATTCGCGTCGCGGCCTGCTGATGCTGGTGGGCCGCCGCAGGCGCCTGCTGGACTACCTGAAGCGCCGCGATCAATCGCGCTACGAATTGCTGATCGGCCGCCTGAAACTGCGCCGATAAAAGGTTCTAAGGGCTTGCCCTTAGTCGGGGTCCAGGGGTGAAACCCCTGGCCTTTTTTCCCGGTGCGCCAGAGCGTTTCCGGCCACATGGGTGTGCTCATCCATGCAGTCCGAGACGCTTCCTGCACCTTGTCACTGATAAGGATGTGTATCGATGTTCAATTATTTCCGCAAAGAACTGGATTGGGGCGGCCGCAAGCTTGTCCTGGAGACCGGCAAGATGGCGCGCCAAGCCGACGGCGCCGTGCTGGTCAGCTACGGCGACACCATCGTGCTGTGCACGGCGGTGGGCGCCAAGAGCGTCAAGCCGGGGCAGGATTTCTTCCCGCTGACGGTCAACTACCAGGAAAAAGCCTACGCGGCGGGGCGCATCCCGGGCGGGTTCTTCAAGCGCGAGGGACGCCCGAGCGAGAACGAGACGCTGGTCAGCCGGCTGATCGACCGGCCGCTGCGTCCGCTGTTCCCGGACAATTTTCGTAACGAGGTCCAGGTCGTCGCCACCGTGCTGAGCCACGACATGGAGAACGATCCGGACATCGTGGCGCTGGTCGGCTGTTCGGCGGCGCTGACGCTGTCGGGCATCCCGTTCTTCGGCCCGGTGGGTGCCGCGCGCGTGGGCTACGAGGGTGGCGAGTACATCCTCAACCCGACCGTGGCGCAGATGGAGGGGGCGACGCTCGACCTGGTTCTGGCCGGCACCGCCGAGGGCGTGCTGATGGTGGAGAGCGAGGCCCGCGAGCTGCCCGAGGACGTGATGCTGGGCGCCGTGGCGTTCGGCCATGCCGCGTTTCAGCCGGTGATCCGGGCGATCATCGAGCTGGCGGAGCATGCGGCCAAGGAGCCGTGGACGCTGGCCGAGCCGTCCGAGAGCGAGGTGGCGCTGAAGCAGCGCATCGACGAACTCGGCCGCGCCAGCATCGCCGAGGCGTACCAGGAGCGGGTCAAGCAGGTGCGCTATGAGCGCGTGGGCGCGGCCAAGAAGGCGGTGACCGCCAAGCTGGTCGAAGAGGGCCTGCAGGCGGATGCCTCCCGCCACCTGCTGAAGGACCTGGAAGCCGACATCGTGCGCAACGCCATCCTGGACACCGGCCTGCGCATCGACGGCCGCGACACCAAGACGGTGCGGCAGATCGTGGCCGAAGTGGGCGTGCTGCCGCGCGCGCATGGCAGCGCCCTGTTCACCCGTGGCGAGACGCAGGCGCTGTGCGTGGTGACGCTCGGCACCGGGCAGGACGAGCAGTTCATGGATTCCTTGGAAGGCGAGTACAAGGAGAACTTCATGCTGCACTACAACTTCCCGCCCTTCTCGGTGGGCGAGGCCGGCCGCATGGGCAGCCCCGGCCGTCGCGAGATCGGCCACGGCAAGCTGGCCTGGCGCGCCATCCACCCGCTGCTGCCGGAAAAGGCCGATTTCCCCTACACGCTGCGCATCGTCTCGGAGATCCTGGAGAGCAACGGCAGCTCGTCCATGGCCACCGTCTGCGGCAGCTCGCTCGCCCTGATGGATGGCGGCGTTCCGCTGAAGCGGCCTGTCGCGGGCATCGCAATGGGCCTGATCAAGGAGGATCGCGGCTTCGCGGTGCTGTCCGACATCCTGGGCGACGAGGACCATCTCGGCGACATGGACTTCAAGGTGGCCGGCACCGAGCACGGCATCACCAGCCTGCAGATGGACATCAAGATCACCTCCATCACGCCGGAGATCATGCGCATCGCGCTGGATCAGGCGAAGGACGGGCGCCTGCACATCCTGGGCGAGATGGCCCGCGCCTTGACCGGGGCCCGCACCGCGGTCGCCAGCACCGCGCCGCGTATCACCGTCATCAACGTGCCCAAGGAGAAGATCCGCGAAGTGATCGGCACCGGCGGCAAGGTCATACGCGAGATCGTCGAGCAGACCGGCGCCAAGATCGACATCGAGGATGACGGCACGATCAAGATCGCGGCGACCACCGAGGAAGCCAGCCAGAAGGCGATCGACTGGATACGCGGCATCGTGGCCGAGCCGGAACTGAACGCCATCTACCACGGCAAGGTGGTGAAAACCGCCGAGTTCGGCGCGTTCGTGAACTTCCTGGGCTCGCGTGACGGGCTCGTGCACATCAGCGAGCTGACCAACGCGCGGGTCAACCGCACGACCGACGTGGTCAACGTCGGTGACGCCGTGCGCGTCAAGTGCCTGGGGTTCGACGACCGCGGCAAGGTCAAGCTGTCGATGCGGGTGGTTGATCAGGCGACCGGAGAGGACATCTCTGACAAGGTCGGCCCGAAAGGCGGCCGCCGCGACGAAGCCGCGGAGTAGCACTCAACCGGCGCGCGCCCTGTTGCGGCCATCACGAGGGTAGGTCGATGAAGGCGCTGAATGCGATACGCATGGGCGGTGTGGACGTCCTTCCCCTGATCGAAGGGGGCAAGGGCGTCGCCGTGTCCAACGGGTTCACCTGCGGTGCCTGGGCGTCGGCCGGCGGCGCCGGCACGTTCAGCGCGGTCAACCCGGACAGCTACGATGCCGAGGGACACCCGATCCCGCAGGTCTATCACGGCCGCACGCGCCGCGACCGGCACGAGGAGCTGGTGGAGTACGCCATCACCGGCGGCATCACCCAGGCCCACCAGGCGCACGAGACCTCCGGCGGCCGCGGCCGCATCCACGCCAACCTGCTGTGGGAAATGGGTGGCGCCGAGCGGGTGATCACCGGCGTCCTCGAAGGCGCGCGCGGCCTGATCAACGGCATCACCTGCGGCGCCGGCATGCCGTATCGCCTGTCGGACATCGCGGCGCGCTTCGGCGTCTACTATTATCCGATCGTGTCGTCCTCGCGCGCGTTCAACGCGCTGTGGAAGCGCGCCTACTCCAAGGCGGCGTCGCTCCTGGGTGGCGTGGTGTACGAGGATCCCTGGCTCGCCGGCGGTCATAACGGCCTGTCCAACGGCGAGGCGCCCGACAAGCCCGAGGACCCGTTCCCTCGCGTGCTGGCGCTGCGCAACCTGATGCGCACCTTCGGGCTGGACCAGACGCCGATCATCATGGCCGGCGGCGTGTGGTGGCTGGAGGAGTGGCAGGACTGGATCGACAACCCGGAGCTGGGGCCGATCGCGTTCCAGTTCGGCACGCGCCCGCTGCTGACCCAGGAATCGCCCATCAGCGAGGGCTGGAAGCGGCGCCTGCCGCTGCTCAAGCGCGGCGACGTGTTCCTCAACCGGTTCAGCCCCACCGGCTTCTTTTCCAGCGCGGTGAACAACGGCTTCATCCAGGAACTGCGCAGCCGGTCCGACCGGCAGGTCGCCTACTCCACCGAGCGGGTCGGCGAGCACGTGGCGGAGTACGGGGTGGGCCCACGCAAGCGCCCGGTGTACCTCGCGCCCGGCGATCTCGGCCGCATCCGGCAGTGGGAGTCGGACGGCTACACCGAGGCGCTGCGCACGCCGGACGCGACCCTGATCTTTGTCACGCCCGAGCAGTCCGCCCAGATCATCACCGACCAGGTCGCCTGCATGGGCTGCCTGAGCACCTGCCGCTTCTCCAACTGGAGCCAGGAGGAGCCGGATTTCACCAACGGCAAGAAAGCCGATCCGCGCAGCTTCTGCATCCAGAAGACGCTGCAGGACATCGCCCATGCGCGCGACGACGAGGCGGCGCTGGATCACAACCTGATGTTTGCCGGCCACAACGCGTTCCGCTTCGGCAGCGACCCGTTCTACTCGAACGGCTACATCCCGAGCGTGCGCGAACTGGTGGAACGGATCCTGACCGGGCGGTAGGCTCAGGCGCCGAAGGAGGCGCGTTGATCAGGCTGCTTGCTGATATCGGGTTTGGACGCGGCGGCCGGAGTGCCGAACACGTCGTCTCCGGGTGGGGCGAGGTCGAGCCCGGCCACCGCTGGTCGATCGGTCCGGAAAGCAGCGTTGCCCTGCCGTGGCGATCCGGGTTGGACCACATCGTCGTTCTGGACGCTGCCCCTTGGTGCGACCCCGGCGCCCTGCCCAGCCAGACGGTCATGCTGGCGATCAACGGCCGGCTGCTGACGACGCTGCAGATGCGGGACCGACGTGTTCTGGCGGTGCCGGCGCCAGCTGCCCTGTCGAGCGGCGACACGGCGGTCCTGAGCTTCACCCATCTGAGCAGCCGCGCGCCACGCCCGGCCGGCGGCCTGTATCGAGACGGCCAGGCGCTGGCGCTCGGCGTGTCCAGCATACGTGTGTTTTGCCGCGACGGTCCGGCTGTTCCGGTGTCCACGCTGGGAGCCTTGCCCGCGATCGTGGCGGACGGGTCGATGCAGGACCTCGCGGCACGGTGCACCGGTCTGGCACCCGTCGAACTGGTGACGCGCTTCGAAAGCCTCGGCCACGATTGCGAGTTCGGCACGGTGCAGCGCAGTTTCGGCGCCGAACCGCTTGGCCTGCTGCGGTTCGCGGGCGTGGTCACGCACAAGCTGGTGGACGGGCTGATGGCGCGCTTCGCCGATATCGGCGCACCGGAGACGACACGGATCTTCGTGTCCGGCCCTCCCGAGCCCGAATTTAAAGTACACGAGCAGCTCTATTATCTTTGGTACAGCGTGGGAAAGACGCCGCAAGAAACGACCCACGCGGCGGTGCTGCGCGAGCAATGCCGGAGGTTGGCGTTTCTACGGCGCAAGTTCGACGAGGATCTGCAGAACGCGACAAAGATCTTCGTGCTGACACGCGGCGAGCCGATCACCGAAGCCGAAGCGCTGGCGGTGTTCTGCGCGCTGCGACACAGCGGACCCAGCACGCTGCTGTGGACGACCCATGGGGAAGTTTCCAGGACGGGCCAGGTGGACTGCCTGATGCCCGGCTTCCTGCGCGGCCATCTCGGCCAGGTGGACCACAGGAACTACGCCACCCAAGATGCCTGGCTCAGCGTGCTGACGAACGCCTACGTTCAGCGGCACGAGTTGGTCTGATCAGACTTATACTAGGCCGCCTAGAGGCTGACACACGCTCATTCGCGCGTGCCGATTGTGGTCATGCGGGCGGGCTGGCAATGAGCCAGTTCCACGCGGTTTTGCATGCTTGCACAATTTCGTCGTAGCTGTCTCAGACCAGGGCGCGGAGTGTGTTTTGGCGCAGGTCGTCCCAGACATTCTCCATGGGGTTCAGCTCTGGGCTGTAGGGCGGCAGGCGCAGCAGGACGATGTCCGGCACCACCACCTGCGTGCATCATTTCTGTGTTGGCCGCTGGTTCTCTGGCCTCATCTTGGAACCAGATTTCCGCGTACACATCATCGTCGAGTTGAAAACCGTTTTTGACGTTGAGCTGGACGGACCGGAAATTGATGAGGTGCGGATGTCGGTGACTTGGTCCGGCTCGTTATGAGTAGAATTTGTGACAGGCCTCAGGCCGGCTCGCAGCCTGCTAATCTCTACGTGTGTCATGCAGGCTTGGCTGACTATCCGACATTGGCCGTCTACACCGCCCACAGCCGGCGCGCATTGACGCAGTTGCTCATCCAGGTGGCCAGGTTGCACAGCCCGACAGTGTCCGGCGGGGCCGCGCGGTCCACCCAGCCGCTATGCGTGACGCTAGCGGCAATTCTGCAATCGCGTAATTGGAATGGACTGCCGCTTACGTCCTATTCAAATACGCCCGGCATTGCTGTGCAGCCATCGCGATGTCGCCCGCGGTCACCCGTTTCAGCGCCGCGTTCCCCTGCGCGAGATAATGCCCAACCTCCGCCTTCGTCGGCTCGATCACTGGCACGCTGCATACATTCTCCAGTCCGAACGCCGGCGCTGCCAGGCGCAACACGCCGGTCGGGTTGCGCAACAGCGCTTTGGAGACTGCGTAACGCAAATCCTCCCCGCTTCCTGCATCTGTTCCTTTTAACAACGCCACCGCAACATTCAGCCATGCTGTGTCGCCCGACGAAATCTTGGCGAGCATTTCAGCCCAGGCATGTCCGTGCGCGCTGTAGAACTTGTCTACCACGTGCTTTGCGCCATCCCGACCAACCTGTACGCTCAACGCCGCCGCCGTCTGCGCCTCGACCGGGATGACGCTTGCAGCCAGCAAGCAAGTCGCCAACGCCAGTTGGGCTGCGGAGCGCCTCATGGCACGACCTGCAACTTCGCCTCACCCTTTCAATCGATCGCAGCCGGTCACGTGGCTTGCGGGACCGTCGAGACAACATTTATGCGCTGCCTTGAAGAGTGCCCGGACCTCGAGCACCCTTCGAGCCCTATCATGCCGGCCGTTTGACCCCCGTTCCTGTTCGAGGGTGCTCGACTTCCAGCCGGCAGCAGGGGCACTTTGTAAAGCAACAGCCTCAGCGCGCTGTCGCGCTAAAGGCGGTCCGACTTGCTTGGTCGGGGGGTGGCAAGACTACCGTTGTGATGCCAAGCCCACGCAGGATCGGCAAAGATTACCGGCACTAACGATCCACGTCCTCCTCGCGCGCGTAAACCATCATCGGTGGGACGGTCGATGCGCGTCAGTCGGCAGAACCGGCGGCGAGCGTGTCGATGCTGAAATGTCCGCACCAGTCCGTGGCGGAAACCACGGGCCACACGCCATGCGCGTCTGCGCTCGGCTGGGTGACGGGCGGGTTGAAGCGGCACAGGCCATCGTCAACCTGCGCCTTGGCGGCATGGTCGTCGAAGAACTTGCACTTGGTGCAGGCTACGTCTTGCGTGTGGGACATCGACATATCGCGAACTCCTTGGCGACCACGATCAGTAACCGCAGGACAGAGGGTAAGCACAGAAGTTTTGAGGACGCAAGTCTACGGTCGAATACTGGTGCTAATGCGAGTGATTTGCATCCGTAGCCAGTGATAACGACTCTCAGTTCGATGGCGATGCGCGTCTGGCCCGCAAAGCTACGTCGCAACACTGTCACAATCCTCTTCAAGCAGGCACAATATCGTCTTGCGCCGGCCGACAGCCTTCAGACCGTTCCGGTTTCGCAGGTGAACCGCTCCCACGTCGAAGCCACGGCTTCGATCCGGTAAACCGTGCCGTCGGGCAGGGCGGTCAGGTAGCGTTCGGCCGCGACGAAGCAGAGGCCGCCGGCGCCGGCGGGACGGGCTTCGAAGCACAGATCCGCGCCGGCGGCGCAGACCGGTTCGGTTACCTGATAGTCGGGCGAACGACAGATGAATGTCTCCCCCGTGAGGCGCAGCGCCAGCCGTCCGTGGCCGTCGAGCACGACCGGATGCAGCCCCGGAACGCCGGACGCCTCGCCTGGCCACGCGCCATGCAGCAGGCAGCCGTCGAGCGCGCTGTAGTACAACACGGTGCCGTGCGCGGACCTCAGCGCGGGCCCTGCGTCGGCCTCGGGACCGCAGCGCAGCAGGCGGGCGCGGACGGGCGAGACGTGCGGCATCACCGTCGCGACCACGGCGGCCGCGGACGAGGCACCCCGCGAGGCGAGCAGCGCTCGATACAGCCGCGTCAGGCAGTTGGACCCGTCCAGGATCGCGACCTGCCCGGCGCGCGCGAGAAAGCCCAGCGCGCGCAGCGACAACCCGGCATGTCTCTCGACCGCTGCGAGCATCAGGTTGCGGCGCCGCTGCGCACTGGCGCGCCGGACGGGGTTGATCAACGCATACAGCTCGGCGGCCGGCCGTCCGAGCCTGCACGCGGTGATCAGGTCCATCGCCAGCGCCGACCCGCGCAGGGCCGGCGCCACGTGATGGCCCACATGGTGCACGCGGCAGGCCCGCACGCGGCAGGCGGGCGCGTGCCGGGCCAGACCGGCGATCATGCGCGTGTGATAGGCGTCGTACGGCGAGCCCGGATCGGTGAAGATCGTGACGTCGCCGGCCATGTCCTGCGGCGTGATGCCCATGCCCGCCATCTCGGGCCGGTAACGATCGCGAAAGCCGCTGTCCTCCGCCGCGCATTCGGCCGGGTCGATCGACCATTGCGGGCAGAACGCGACGGCATGGGTGAGCCCCAGCAGCGCCGAGTTCTTCAGCGCGGCGTAGGCGCCCAGCGAACTGGCATAGGCGATGCGCAGTTCGAAGGCGGCCAGCGTGTATCGCACCGCGTGCGCCGCCCGACGCATGCTGTCGGCGGGAAACCAGTTGGCTTCGTGGGCCATGAAGCCCAGGCAGTTCAGGCCCGTCCTCTCCACCACGGTGTCGGCGTAGAACCTGGTTCCGCTTGCCAGGTTGTCGGCGTTGCCGAACGTCACGAGCAGCAACTCCGATCCGCCCGGCTTGAACACGACGCGGACATGCGCGTCGTCGAAGACGATTTGCGCCGGCGCGCCGCCCCAGCGTGGCGCCCTGTCGGTCACCCTGCGCGCGCCATCGCGATCTGCACCTCCCACAGCCGGCGTGCATTCGTGCAGTTGCTGATCCAGGCCGCCAGGTTGCACAGCCCGACATTGTCCGGCGGGGCCGCGCGGTCCACCCAGCCGCGGAAGAAGCCGTAGCCCAGCTCCTGCACCGTTCCGGGCGGGTGTTCGTCGCCTTCGACCACGAACAGCAGCGCGTTGCGTCCGCGCGCCTGAAGCCTGGCCAGCAGCGGCCTTGCCTGTGCTTCCAGCAGCTGTCCGGGGCGCTGGAACACGAAGATCCGGCCGTCGCATTCCAGCGTCTCGGTGAATTTGCGATGCAGGAAGGCCAGGTGCCGCGACGCGTCATGGGCCAGCGCGGCGGCATCGGTCTCGTCCACGTAGCGCATGGTGTGCAGCGACAGGCCGTGCCGGGTGTCGTGTATCATGAACTCCGGCCGGGCGCCGCTGGTCGGACGTATCTCGACCTGCGCGGGGTCGCCCAGCCCCGCGAAGCCGGCGTCCAGCCCGGCCAGCAAATGCGGCAGGGTGATGCCCGAGAACCGCAGCAGTGCCAGCGGCTCGGCGCCGCAATGGCGCTGCGCGATCCCGAACTCGCAGTTGTGGCCGAGGCTCTCGAAATCGCCCAGCAGCTCGGCCGCCACCAGCCCGGTGCCGGCAAGCAGCGCGGGTGCCAGCACCGAGGCGTCGCGGCTCTGCGGCAACGCTATCGGCGGCAGGCTGCGGTGCGGCACCGGGCGTGGGGTATCGATGCGGCGCAGCGTGGCCGAGCGGAACATGAAGCCCAGCGCCCGCCGGTCGGTGCCGAAGCCCAGATCGGCCGGGCGGGCGGCCTGCGGCATGTGCAGGGCCACCACCGCGTCCGACCCGGCGCGCAGGGTGCCAGGCGGCAGCACGTAGGCGACCGCGCCTTCGCCGCGGATGCGGTCGGCGGCCAGCCTCACCCCGTCGATGCCGAGTTCGAGCACCTGGCCCACGGTGCTGCCCGGCACCATGAACGGGTTGAGGTCCAGCTCCAGCAGCGCCGTGCCGGTCTGCTCGCCGTCCGGGACCGGGATGGTGAAGCGGGCGTCCCGTCCGACCGCCCAGGTGAAGCCGTCCTCGGCGTGCGACCAGCCGGACAGCAGCCGGTGGCGGTGCTCATCGGCATCCTGCCCGAATCGCGTCTGTCCGATCGTCTCGATCACCGCCACGGGCCTTCCCCCCGCCGCCGATTGACGCATATCGGGAGCATGGCGACCAGAGTATCCAGGCCCGTCTACGTCGGCAGCGAGGTCTACCGGACCTCCACCTACGGCGCGTCGCACCCGCTGGCGGTGCCGCGCGTCTCGACGGTGACGGATCTGTGCCGCGCGATGGGCTGGCTGGACGACGAGGCGTATCGCGAGGCGCCGATGGCGAGCCCGGCCGAGGTCGCCCGTTTCCACGATCCCGGCTACGTCGCCGCCCTGCGGCGTGCCGAGGCTTCGCAGTCGGTGAGCGAGGCGGACCGCGCCGCCTACCGGATCGGCGCCGAGGGCAACCCGGTCTACCCGGAGATCTATCGCCGCCCGATGACCTCCGCCGGCGGCGTGCTGCTGGCGGCCGGGCTGACCGCCCAGGGCGGCATCGCGTTCTGTCCCGGTGGCGGCACCCATCACGGCCGCCCGGCGCGCGCCGCCGGCTTCTGCTACCTCAACGACCCGGTGCTGGGCATCCTCGCCTGGCTCGACCAGGGGCTGTCCCGCGTCGCCTACCTCGACATCGACGCGCATCACGGCGACGGGGTGCAGGACGCGTTCGCCGACGACCCGCGCGTGCTGACCATCAGCGTGCACGAGGCCGGGCGCTGGCCGCGCACCGGTGCCGCGCACGACCGTGCCGGCGGGCAGGCGCGCAACTTCCCGGTGCCGGCCGGGCTGAACGACAGCGAGATGCGCGTGCTGCTGCAACGCGCGATCTTGCCGCTGATGGCCGCGCACCGGCCGCAGGCGATCTTCCTGCAATGCGGCGCCGACGCGCTGGAGGAGGACCCGCTCTCCCGCCTGTCGCTGTCCAACAACGCGCATTGGGCGGTGGTGGGCGCGGTGCGCGACCTGGCGCCGCGGCTGATCGTGACCGGCGGCGGCGGCTACAACCCCTGGAGCGTGTCGCGCTGCTGGGCGGGGGTTTGGGCGACCCTGAACGGCGCGCCCATCCCGCCGCACCTGCCGCCGGCGGCCGAAGCGGTGCTGCGCGCCCTGCGCTACAACCGTGCCGCCGGCCGCAACCCGCCCGAACACTGGTTCACCACCTTGCGCGACACGCCGCGCGAAGGGAGTGTGCGGCCCGAGATCGCGGCGCTGGCCGTGCAGGCCATGGAGGAAGTCCGATGCGGATAGGCATGCTGCTGGTGGGCGCGATTCTGGCCTGGCCGTGCGCGTCGCCGGCGGTGGACGGCCCGCAGCCGACGCTGCCCACGCGCCGGCTGAGCATCGTCGGCGCGTCCGGGGCACGCCACGATTTCACCGTGGAGATGGCGACGACTCCCGAGGAGCAGGAGGTGGGCGAGATGTTCCGCACCAGCATCCCCGCCGACCACGGCATGTTCTTCGACTGGGGCACGCCGCGCGAGGTGCCGATGTGGATGAAGAACTGTCCGGTGCCGGAGGACATGGTGTTCATCGGCCAGGACGGGACCATCACCCACATCGCCGAGAACACGGTGCCGGAGAGCCTGGCGAACATCTCCTCCGGCGGCGTGGTGCGGGCGACGCTGGAGCTTCAGGGCGGGATCACCGCCAAGCTGAACATCCGCGTCGGCGACCGTGTGGTGGTCGGCGCTTTCCCGAGCCAGTGAGCCGGGCGGTCTTGACCCGCCCCGACCGACGCCAAAGGTGGCTGATATCGTGAACAAATCACGTCCGGCAGCCGGTCGGCCACCCCGCCCCTTCTTCGATGTCAGGCCCTCGCAAGCACGCTGCCAGCAAAGAGGGACGCCCGGTCACGATCGCAGACGCGGCAAGCGATCGGCGGGCTGAGCCGGCTGCTCTACTTCGAAGCCGGCTTGGCGCCCGGCTTGCGAGCGTCGGCCTGGGGCTTGAGGAAGCTTGCCGCGGCCGGGGCCGCCTTCTTGTCGGCCTTCGGCTTCTTGGCCTCGCGGTTGCCGTGCTGCTTGTCGCCTTTTCCCATGATCGTTCTCCAGCCTTCGATTGACCGGGCGGGCCACGCGCCGCGTCCCGGCCAGGACAGCAGACGCTCCGAAGCCGGCCCGCACAAGCGGCAAGTGGGATGGCCGGCGGCTGGGGTGGGTTGGAGCGGACGACGAGGTTCGAACTCGCGACATTCAGATTGGAAATCTGAAGCTCTACCAGCTGAGCTACGTCCGCGCAGGCTTAGAGATAAGCCGCAGCGGTGCGGCAGGGCAAGCGCCCGGGGCTGGCCGCGCGCCTCAGGCGGGCATGTTCAGGTCGCGGCCCCGAACCGAGGTCTTCAGCTCGCCCAGTTCCGCCAGCCTCGCCTTCACTTCGGCGTAGAAGACCAGGTCCTCGTCGATGAGGCCGCGCAGCGCGCGTGTGTCGTCATCGTCGAGGTCGGCTTGCGTCAGGAAGGCAGGGGCGCTGTTGGTGGCGGGCTCCGGCTCGACGTCCCAGGTGTATTTGATCCAGTCGTGGTACAGGCTGAAATCGGCGATCTCGATGTCGGACAGGCGGCAGGCCTGCAGGGCGGAGAGGGCGGTGCCGCTGCCGAGCGCCTGGCAGATCGGGTTGCGCAGCGCGAGGCCGGCCAGGACCTGCCGGCCGATCGCCTTCCAGGCATCGGTGTTCTTCGGGCCCGGCACCTTGCCCAGGTTTCCCCGCAACGCGGCAATGTCGGGCGTGTCCGACGTGCGCGGCGCCTGCAAGGCGGTCAGGATGGCGTTGACCTGGCTCAGGATCAGGCCGGTCGGCTCGCGCAGGATGGTGAACAGGCGGTCGCCGACCCGACGCGGCGGCGGGTTCAGGCACCACGGCAACGTCTGCTCGCTGGTCGCGGGCAGGACGGGATCGGTGGCCTGGATGAAGGGAAGCATCGACGGGTGCGCGATCATGATCGTGCGGGTCATGGTGAAGCGGCCGAGATAGGCGCCGAGTGCGGGGATGAACTCGTTCTGGTCGTTGCGCTTCCAGCGATCGAGCCCCTCCGGGATCAGGGCGTGCATCGGCTCGATGGTCTTGAGGAAGTGCCGGCCGGCGCAACGCGGGATGCGCACGTAGAGCATGCGCGGCCGCTCGGCATAGGCGTCGCAGATACGGCGCACCAGGCTGAGGCGGAACTCCTCGCCGGTGATCAGGCTGCGCAGGTGCGGGTGCACGGCGTAGGGGGTCGGCTGCGCCTCCAGCTCCTCGAAGCTCGGCCAGCGGCTGAGCGTGATGAAGGTCATGTGCCGCGGGTCGGACAGGCGCAGGTCGCAGGCCTGCAGCAGGCTGGGGATGGTGGCCTCCCGTCCGAGTGCCACGAACAGCTCGAGCAGGTCGCGCGGTCGGCCCGGCAGCGGGCGGCGGGTCGGGACGATGCGCTTCTCGTCCGGACGCTGGACCCCGGAGCCGATGAGGGTCTCGATCATCGAGGGCATGCGGCTTCTCCTGGATGGCGGTGGGGTGCGGCGTCAGATTGACAGGTCCGGTGGGCCGGGGCGATACGCGCGGGCTTCTGACAGGGACGTCGGCATGTCGGTCACCGCTTTTATCTTCCCCGGGCAAGGCAGCCAATCGGTCGGCATGGGGCGGGATCTGGCGGCCGCGTTCGCGGCGGCGCGCGAGGTGTTCGGCGAGGTGGACGAGGCGCTGCGCCAGAAACTGTCCAAGCTGATGTTCGAGGGGCCGGGCGAGGCGCTGACGCTGACCCAGAACGCGCAGCCGGCGCTGATGGCGATGTCGATGGCGACGGTGCGGGTGCTAAGGCAGCAGGGCGGCGTGCAGGTGGGGCAGGCCGCCGCCCTCGTCGCCGGGCACAGCCTGGGCGAGTACAGCGCGCTCACGGCGGCGGGCGCGCTCGATCTGGCCGAAGGGGCGCGGCTGCTGCGTCGGCGCGGCGAGGCGATGCAGGCGGCGGTGCCGGCCGACGCCGGCGCGATGGCGGCGCTGCTGGGCGTGGAGCTGGCGCAGGCCGACGAGATCTGCGCCGAGGCGGCGATCTGGCGTCGCGAGGGCGAGCCGGACCTGATGCAGGTGGTGCAGCCGGCCAACGACAATGGCGGCGGGCAGGTGGTGATCTCCGGCCACCGTGCGGCGGTGGAGCGCGCCATGGAAATCGCCCGGGCGCGCGGCGTGAAGCGGGCGATGCTGCTGCCGGTCTCGGCACCGTTCCACTGCGCGCTGATGGCGCCCGCGGCCGATGCGATGGCGGAGGCGCTGGCCGAGACGGCGATCTCCGTCCCGGTGGTGCCCCTGGTGGCCAACGTGACGGCGGCCAAGGTGAGCGACCCCGACGAGATACGCCGCCTGCTCGTGGCGCAGGTGACGGGCACTGTACGCTGGCGGGAGAGCCTGCTCGCCTGCGCCGGGATGGGGGTGGACCGCTTCGTCGAGCTTGGGGCGGGGCGGGTGCTGAGCGGCCTGGTCAAGCGCGTGGTGCCGGACGCGGAAGCCCACGCGGCCGGCACGCCCGCCGAGATCGAGGCGCTGCTGAAGGTGCTGGGGTAGGGCCATGTTTCGTCTGGACGGAAAGGTGGCGCTGGTGACCGGCGCTTCGGGCGGCATCGGGGCGGCCATCGCGCGGTCGCTGCACGGCCAGGGCGCGGCCGTGGTGCTGTCCGGCACGCGGCGCGACGCCTTGGACGCGCTGTCGGCCGAGCTCGGCGATCGGGCGCATGTCTGCCCGGCCGACCTGCGGATGGCCGGGGCGGCGGAAGCGCTGGTGGCCGCGGCCGAGGCGGCGGCGGGGCCGGTTTCGGTGCTGGTGAACAACGCGGGCTTCACGCGCGACATGCTGGCGCTGCGCATGAAGGACGAGGACTGGGACGCGGTGCTGGACGTGGATTTGGGGGCGCCGTTCCGGCTGTGCCGGGCGGTGCTGCGCGGCATGGTGCGTCGCCGGGCCGGCCGCATCGTGCAGGTGTCAAGCGTCGTCGGCCACACCGGCAACCCCGGCCAGGCCAACTACGCGGCGGCCAAGGCGGGGCTTGCCGGGATGAGCAAGGCGCTGGCCCAGGAGGTGGGCAGCCGCGGCGTGACGGTGAACCTGGTGGCGCCGGGTTTCGTGCAGACCGCCATGACCGACGGCCTGGCGGACACGCAACGGAGCCGGCTGGTCGAGGCGATCCCGCTCGGCCGCATGGGCCGGCCCGAGGACGTGGCGGCGGCCGTGGTGTACCTGGCGTCCGACGAGGCAGGCTGGGTGACCGGCTCGACGATACACGTCAATGGCGGGATGGCGATGATCTGAGGCGGCCCGTGGCGCAGGCGCGTGTCGCGCGCCACCGGGGAGGACGATTCCGCGCCCGGGCGCGGCTTTGCGGGGGCCAAAAAGACGTGCTAAGCGCGCACGCCTGGGCCGCGGCGAGCATGAGCCGTGCGGCGGGATGACGGCTGGCTTTCGACGATAACGGCAGACAAGGGTTAGACACCGATGAGTGAAATCGCCGACAAGGTTAAGAAGATCGTGGTCGAGCACCTCGGTGTCGAGGAAAGCAAGGTGACACCCGAAGCCTCGTTCATCGACGATCTGGGCGCGGACAGCTTGGACACCGTGGAGCTGGTGATGGCTTTCGAGGAAGCGTTCGGCGTGGAGATTCCCGAGGACGCGGCCGAGAAGATCAGCACCGTCAAGGACGCCATCGAGTACATCGAAAAGCAAAAGGCCGCCTGAAGGCGGACACGGCGGCATCATGAGCGGAGCTGACCGGCGCGTCGTCGTGACCGGCATGGGCATCGCCTCCCCGCTCGGGGTTGGGGTCGAACATGTCTGGGCCAAGCTGATTGCCGGAGAGTCGGGCATCCGGGCAATCCAGTCCTTCGACACGACCGACCTTGCGGCCAGGATCGCTGGTCAGGTGCCGTCGGGGGTTCGCGGCGAGGGTGGCCTTACGCTCTCCGAGTGGATACCGATCAAAGACCAGAAGAAGATGGACCGGTTCATCCATCTGGCGCTGGTGGCCGCGACCGAGGCGGTTGAGGATTCGGGCTGGGTTGCCCGTGAGGAGCCCGACCAGGAAGCCACCGGCGTGATGATCGGCTCCGGCATCGGCGGCTTGCAGACCATCTTCGACGCCAGCAAGCTGGTGCTGGAGGGCAAGGTGAAGCGGCTCTCGCCGTTCTTCATCCCGTCCGCCCTGATCAACCTGGCCTCCGGCCATCTCTCCATCAAATACGGCTTCAAGGGACCGAACCACTCCGCCGTCACGGCCTGCGCCACCGGAGTGCACGCGCTGGGCGATGCGATGCGGCTGATCAAGCTGGGCGACGCCGACGTGATGGTCGCGGGTGGTGCGGAGGCTGCGGTGTGCGAGCTGGGCATCGGCGGGTTCGCCGCCAGCCGGGCCCTGTCGACCGCCTTCAACGACACCCCGACGCGTGCCTCACGCCCCTGGGACCGCGACCGCGACGGCTTCGTGATGGGCGAGGGCGCGGGCGTGGTCGTGCTCGAGGAGCTGGACCACGCGCGCGCGCGGGGGGCCAAGATCTACGGCGAGGTGGTTGGTTACGGCCTGTCGGGCGACGCGCACCACATCACCGCGCCCGCCGACGGGCACGAGGGTGCGTTCCGGGCGATGCGGGCCGCGTTCCGCAACGGCGGGCTGGACGCGGGCGCGGTCCAGTACGTGAACGCGCACGGCACATCCACCCCGCTGGGCGACGACCTGGAGCTGGCAGCCGTGGAGCGGTTCTTCGGCGAGGCCGCGAACGGGCTGGCCATGTCCTCGACCAAATCGGCCACCGGGCACCTGCTTGGGGCGGCCGGCGCCGTCGAATCGATCTTCTCGTTGCTGGCCATACGGGACGGTGTGGTGCCACCCACGCTGAACCTGGAGGAGCCGAGCCAGGACAGCGTGATCGACCGGGTGGCGCTCTCGGCGCAGGAACGCACGATCGACTGTGCCCTGTCGAACAGCTTCGGCTTCGGCGGCACCAATGCGAGCATCATCTTCAGGCGCGTTTGAGGGTCCGACGCTGGCTTTCGGCCGCGTCCGTGCTGGCCGGGCTGGGCGCGATGGCGGGTTACGGGGCGATCGTCCTGTTCAACGCGCCGGGCCGGCTCGATGGTGCGCAGATTGTGCTCGTCCCGCACGGGTCGAGTGGTGCAGTCGCCGAAGGTCTGCGGCAGGCCGGAGTCATCGGTGGGGTCTGGCCTTTCAGGGCAGCCGCGGCCTTGACGGCGTGGCAGGGGCCGATCCACGCGGCGGAGTTCTCTTTTCCGGCCCATGCCAGCTTGGCGGTCATCCTGGCCATCCTGCGGCAGGGCCGGCCGGTGCAGCACCTGCTGACGATCCCCGAAGGGCTGACGTCCGCCCGTATCGGCCTCCTGCTCGCCAGGGCTGACGGGCTGGATGGAGCGATCGCGCTGCCGGACGAGGGCGCGTTGCTGCCGGAAAGCTACGCCTACCAGCGTGGCACGCCAAACGTCGCGCTGCTGCAGCGCGCCGGCCGTGCGATGGCCGAGACACTCGAACAGGCCTGGCGGGGGCGTGACCCCGGCCTGGATCTGCATGCCCCGCGTGACCTGCTGATCCTGGCCAGCCTGGTGGAGCGGGAGACGCGTCTGGCGCAGGAGCGTCCGCTCGTGGCGAAGGTCTTCCTGAACCGGCTTTGGCGCGGGATGCGCCTGCAATCGGACCCGACCGTCGTTTATGCCGATAGCGGCGGCGATGGCGAGCTTGACCACGGATTGAGCCGGGAGGCGCTGGATCGCCCTTCGCCCTACAACACCTATCTTGTGCCGGGCCTGCCGGCCGGGCCGATCTGTGCGCCCGGCCGCGCCGCGATCGAGGCGGCCGCGCACCCTGCGCGGAGCAACGCGCTCTATTTCGTGGCCGATGGCAAGGGCGGGCACGTGTTTGCCGAGACGTTACCCGAACATGTTCGAAACGTGGAGCGCTACCGCCGCACCCAGCGTTGACCGGCGTGATGGCGTGTCATCGCGGACCAAAAGAAAAGGGCCAGTCTTTCGACTGGCCCTCCCTACTGCCTGAAGAAAGCAGACAAAGGCGCGTATTAGGTGATGTGCCCGTTGAGGCTTGTGATGCCCACGAAGGTGACCGTCGTCTCGTCGGACAGGGTGATCGTGTAGTTGCCACCGCTGACCGTGCCGTTGGCGGCTGCGTCCTTGTCGGCGGCCGAGTCCATGCTGACGGAGTCCGAAGCGCTGAAGTCGAAGATGGTGATGCTGGCGCCGCCGCCGCCCACGGTGTTGAGGGCGAAGATGTCGGAGCCGCTGCCCGCCATGTAGTCTTCGGTGCCTGCGCCGGTCGAGAAGTAGTCGGAACCCGACCCGCCCACGACCTGGAGAGACGAGGAGGTCGAAGTGTCGGAGCTGGCGAAGAAGCTGTAGTTTGCCGCGTTGGCGCCGTTCAGCGTCTCGTTGCCGAGGCCGGCAGTGACGATGATGTTGCCGCTGCCGGATGTGCTGGCAAAGGTGATGTTGCTGCCGTCGGCCCCGAAGATCGCGGTCTGGCCCGAGCCGGCCAGGATGGAGTCGGACACCATCGTGCCGGCACCGCCGACGAAGGTGAGGTCGCCAGAGCCGCCGAAGATGCTGGCGCCGCCGACGCTATCGAACACGTTGGTCGTCGCCGAGCCGGCCACAATCACGTCGCCGGTGGCACCGCTGCTGGTGCTGTTGTCGATGATGCTGACGGTCAGGTTGCCCGACCCGCCGAAGATCGTCTGCCCGTTGGTTGCCGCGGTCACCGAGTCGTTGGCGCCGTTGGCGTTCACGGTCGAATGCCCGTCGCCCAGGTAGACGACGTCGCCCGAGCCGGAAGCGTCGTTCAGGTTGATCAGGGTGTTGCCGGCCCCGCTGAACACCGTGCTGCTGCCCGTCGCGGTGTTGATGGTGTCGTCGCCGGCGCCGCCGGTGATGGTGTCACCCGACTCAGTGCCGCCGTTGAACAGGTTCGTCCCGGCGATGAAGTCGACGTTCTCGTTCGGACCCATCGCGTTGAAAGTGACGTCGCCCCCAGCCACGACCGTGTCGCTGCCGGCGGTGGAGCCGTCGATCGTCGTCGCCGACCCGACCAGGGCAAGGGTGTACTCGCCGCCATTGGTCAGGGAGTAGCTGGACTGGAGGCCGCTCGAAAAAATCTCATTCAGGGTCGTGTTCGCGCCACTGCTCTGGGCCACGCCGCTCGACAGGACATCGACCGTCAGGCTGCCGGCGTTGCTCGCGGCGATCAAAGAGTTCTGAAACGCGACCGCATAGTTCGTCGTGCTCGTGCCGGTGACGCTGAACACCAGGGGTGGTGCGCCGCTGCCTCCGGGTACTGAGATTTGCGTTGCCATTAGAGTTACCCCACCAAAAAAGTCAGTGCCCAAACATGCTGCGCCGCACTAATTCTGCTCGGCTGGACCCTCTCTAACAAAATGAGACCAGGCAAACAACAACGAAATGCTAAAAAACCCAGGTTTCTTGCTGGGTCCCGACGTGGTCGTGCGTTTCGGCCACAGACGCAGCCCCCGGTTGTGCAATGGCGTGCGACGTTGCACTGGCGGTCCCGTCGCCAGGGGACGGGACCGCCGGATGATGCTAGATGACGGTCTGGCGTTCCCTGCCGGCAACGGAGAGGGGCAAAGAGGGCGAATGGAGCGCGGCGTGTCGGGGCATCGGGAGCGCAGGGGATTGTGCCTGGTCATCGCGGCACCCTCGGGCGCCGGAAAGAGCACCGTGCTGCGGGCGATGTTGGCCGCCGAGCCCGGCCTGGCCGCGTCGGTCAGCGTAACCACCCGCCAGCCGCGTCCGGGCGAGCGGGAGGGCGTGGACTACTATTATAGCAACGATGCCGAGTTCCGTCGCTTGGTCGAGCAGGGCGAACTGCTCGAGCACGCCATGGTGTTCGGGCGCGGCTATGGCACCCCGCGGGCGGCGGTGGAAACGCTGCTCGCCTCGGGCCGCGACGTGGCGCTGGACATCGACTGGCAGGGCTGGCGCCAGTTGCGCGCCGCCTTGCCTGGCGATGCGGTGGGGGTGTTCATCCTGCCGCCGTCGATCGCCGCCCTGGAAAGCCGGTTGCGCCGGCGCGGCAGCGAGGACGAGGGCGAGGTGGCGCGCCGCATGCACGCCTCGCGCACCGAAATCTCGCACTGGGCCGAGTTCGACCATGTGCTGGTCAACGATGACCTCGACGCCTGCGTGGCCGACCTGCGCGCCGTGCTCGCTGCCGCCCGCTGCACCGCCGCGCGTAACCTGGCGGCCGCCAGGCTGGCCCGCGCCATGGCCGAAGAGCCCGCGTAGGGCCCGGCCGAAGACCGGTCCGTAGCGAGGCGCCGACAGCCCGGCCGGGCGGACCATGGCCGCGCCGCTTGTGGATCCCGGGTTGGCTTGTAGGCTGGATCCCTCCATCAAGGAGGCACCGCATGCCCTTCAAGGTTCAGGTCGGCCCGCCCCAGATCGCCATCCACCAGGGCCAGACGGTGCTGATCTCGGAAGAGAACGGGGAGATTGCCTGGCCGACCGAGAAGGGCCTGTATTTCCGCGACACCCGCCTGATCAGCGCCTGGTCGATCTACGCGAACGG
This sequence comes from uncultured Acetobacteraceae bacterium, assembly GCA_964244615.1. Lineage (GTDB taxonomy): Bacteria > Pseudomonadota > Alphaproteobacteria > Acetobacterales > Acetobacteraceae > BOG-908. The sequence goes on along the minus strand of CAXTJP010000003.1, from coordinate 13,385 downwards.
AGCGCCCTGGACGCTGCTCAACGGTGGGGCCATCGCCTATTACGCCTCGCGCGTCTTCCTGACCAACGGCGCGTTCCTGACCCAGGACGGCACGATTGCCGCCCGCTCCCTCGCCCTCGTGGTCAGCCGCGAGATCGACGAGGGGATGCACGAAGACCTCGACATCACCAACCACGGCACCGCCCGGGTCTGCTTCAACCTGGAAATTGCGCTGCGCTGCGACTTCGCCGACGTCTTCGAGGTCAAGTCCGACAAGATCGTGCGCCGTGGACAGATCAGCACGGCCTGGGACCAGCCGGCGCAGGTCCTGTCGAACACGTATCGCAACGCCGATTTCGTCCGTGCCGTCTCGATCACGGCGCTGCACGCGCCGGCGCTCTACGCCAACGGCCGGCTGAGCTTCTCCGTCGAGCTCGAGGCGGGTGCGAGCTGGCATTGCTGCCTGCGCTACGACCTGACCGACGGCACGACGCAGATCACCGCGCCGATGGACTGCGTGGCCCACGACGCCGAGAACCGGCATGCGGTGATGCTGCGGGACTGGCAGAAGCGGGTGCTGAAGATCGCCACGACCAACGAGGAGTACTACCGCTTCTTCCACCAGGCGATCGACGACATGGCGGCGCTTCGCCTGCCGATCGCCGGCGGCGACCACATGGTGTTCATGCCGGCCGCCGGCCTGCCGTGGTTCATGGCGCCGTTCGGCCGCGACAGCCTGATCGTCTCGCTGCAGAACATCACCGTCTACCCCGAGTTCGCCCGCGGCGCGCTGGAGGTCTTGGGCAATCTGCAGGCGAGAGAGCGCGACGACTATCGCGACGCCGAGCCCGGCCGCATCATGCACGAGCTGCGCCGGGGCGAACTGGCGCACTTCAAGCTGATCCCGCACACGCCCTATTACGGGACCGCGGATGCGACGCCGCTCTGGCTGATCACCCTGCATGCCGCCTGGCGTGCGACCGGCGACCGCGACCTGCTGGATCACCACCTGCGGACGGCGGAAGCCTGCCTCGAATGGATCGACCGCTCGGGCGATCGCGACGGCGACGGGTTCCAGGAGTACCAGACGCGCTCGTCCGCCGGTTACGAAAACATGGGGTGGAAGGACAGCGGCGAGGCGGTGATGTACCCGGACGGCACCCTGGTGCGCGGCCCCAAGGCGCTGTGCGAGCTGCAGGGCTACGTCTACGATGCCTGGCTGGGCATGGCGGCGATCTACGCCGAACTGGGCCAGGCATCGCGGGCTGATGCGCTGCGCAACAAGGCACGCGCGCTGTTCGAGCAGTTCAACCGCGCGTTCTGGGACGAGGCCGGCGGCACCTACGCCTACGCGCTCGACGGGGAGAAGAAGCAGGTCCTCTCCGTCGTCTCCAACCCGGGCCATTGCCTGTGGTCCGGCATCGTCCCGCCCGCTCGCGCCGCCCGGGTGGTGGCGCGGCTGACCGCGCCCGACATGTGGTCTGGCTGGGGCATACGGACGCTGTCGGCCGACCACAAATCCTTCAACCCGCTCGCCTACCAGCTCGGTGCGGTCTGGCCGCACGACAACGCCATCATCGCCCTGGGCTTCAAGCGTTACGGGTTCTCGGCCGAGGCGGCGCGGGTCGCGCGCGACATCAGCGGAGCCGCGGGCCATTTCCAGGGCAACCAGTTGCCTGAACTCTACGCGGGCCTGCAAAAGGACGGCATGAGCTTCCCGGTGCAGTACATCGGCGCGAACGTGCCCCAGGCCTGGGCAGCCGGCTCGGCGTTCATGCTGCTGCAGGCGATGCTCGGCCTGGCTCCCGATGCGCCGGGCAAGCGTCTGCACATCGATCCCGCCCTGCCGGCGTGGCTGCCGGACGTGACGGTGTCCGACCTCACCGTCGGCGCACAGAACTTCTCCATCCGCTTCTGGCGCGAGGGGGACGGGACGCGCCACGAGGTCCTGCAGGGTGACCCGACAATGGTCGAGCGCGTGACGTTCGGCGCCGCCTGCCTTGGCAGCGCCTGAGACGCAGGTCCGCGCGGGGCATTAACCGGATGCTCATGCGGGTTTGCGAGGCTGCGCTGGCCCACGCGAAGGTTGACGCCAGCATGCCGCCGCCCGCCCGCCCCCGCCATTCCGGCCGCCTGCCGAGCAACGTGGTGCTGGCACGTCTGCGCGGGGAGCAGATCACCGCCTTGGCACGCCGGACGGGCAGCCTGGCCATCTGTTCGATCACCTGCTTCGGCATGGTGGTCCTGACCTTCTGGCGGGTCGCGCCGCACCGCTACCTGCTGGGCCTTCTCCTGTTCCTGGTGGCCATGCACGGCCTGGCGGCGGTGGGCAGCAGGATCTGGCTTGCGAAGCCTACGAAGGTCGGGTCGCGCCGCATGCTGAACATACGCGTCGCCATTACCGCGATCATCGCCATGGCCTGGGCCACGGTACCTGCCATGCTGACACCGTCTGCGTCGCCCGAGCAGCGCCAGTTGTTGATCTACATCGGTTCCGGCCTGATGTCTTCGAGCATAATGATGGCCCCCTTGCTTCCGGCCGCCGTGCTGTTTGCCGGGATCACCGGGCTCGGGTTGTTGTTGCCGATGCCGTTCGTGGAAGCATCGATCCTGCCGCAGCATGCGCTGACGTTGCTGCTGTTCCTGACCATGACCTGCAACGTCGTCCTCAATCAGAGCCGTGACTTCACAGGCCGTGTGCTCAACGAGCTGACGCTCGAGGAGCAGGGCGACATCATCGGACTGCTCCTACGCGAGTTCGAGGAGAACGCGAACGACTTCCTGTGGGAGATCGACCGCGACCTTTGCCTGCATCGCGTATCGGACCGCTTGGCGCAGACGCTGGGCCAGGACCCTGCCACGCTGCACGGTACCTGCATGACGCAGTGGGTGAGCCCGACCGGATCGACCGTGGATCAGCACGACAATGCCAGGCTGCTTGCCTGCATGGCCGACCGGTTGCCATTTCGCGACATGCAGGTCTGGGTCACGCTCAAGGGTGCCGGGCGCTGGCTGTCCATAACCGGCAAGCCGCTGCGCGATGCCGCCGGCGGGTTTGCCGGCTATCGCGGCGTCGCCTCCGACATCACTGCCGCCCGCGAGTCCAACGAACGCATCGCCTACCTTGCCCGTTACGATTGCCTGACAGGCCTGCCGAACCGCGCTGAGTTCCACCGCGTGCTGGCCAGGGCCTGCGCACAGGGCACAGAGTTCGGCCTGCTCTGCCTGGACCTGGACGGGTTCAAATCCGTCAATGACATGCATGGCCACGGCACGGGTGATGCCCTGCTGGTGGCGGTCGCTGGCCGGTTGCGCGGTTGTATTCGGGACGGCGATCTTGTGGCACGGCTGGGTGGCGACGAGTTTGCCATACAGAGCGCGGGCGGCGAAAAAGCCGCCGCGTCCTTGGCCGAACGTCTCGTGAGCCAGCTGTCGGAGCCCTATCAGATCGGCAACGTGTCGGTGACGGTCAGCGTGAGCGTCGGCATTGCGCTGTCCGGCGACAGTGTCACTGCGCAGGAGCTGCTGAGAGGCGCCGACCTGGCCCTGTATCACTCGAAGGCGTCCGGCCAGGGGAGATGGCATTTTTTCGAGTCGGAGATGGCGGTGCGCGCGGAAGCCCGGCACGCTTTGCAGGCCGATCTGCGCCACGCGATCGCGCAGGGCGGTCTGACCATCAATTTCCAGCCGATCTTCGATCTGGCCAGCGGCGAAGTGGTGGAGGCCGAGGCCCTGGTCCGATGGCAGCATCCGGTGCGCGGGCAGGTCTCGCCCGCCGAGTTCATCCCGATCGCCGAGGAATCCGGCTTGATCGTGCCGCTCGGCGCCTGGGTGCTGCGCCGGGCGTGCGAGGAGGCGGTGACCTGGGCCGGACAGGCGCGTGTCGCCGTCAACCTGTCCCCGCTCCAGTTCGGTGATCCGGGCCTGCTCGCCCTCATCGGTCAGGTCCTGTCGGACACCGGGCTGCCAGCCCACCGGCTGGAGCTCGAAATCACGGAATCCGTCCTGCTGAAGTCGCTCGACACGACGCTGGCCTGTCTGCATGCGCTGCGTGCGCGCGGCGTGCACATCGCATTGGACGATTTCGGCACCGGCTACTCGTCGCTCAGCTATCTTCGCAGTTTTCCGTTCGACAAGGTGAAGATCGACCAGTCCTTCATTCGCGACCTCGGCGCGAACGACGACGCGATCGCAATCGTGCAGGCGATCGTCGGCATGGCGGGCAGTCTGGGAATGCGCACGACCGGCGAGGGCGTGGAGACCGAAGAACAGGCCAAGATGCTGCAGCTCACCGGTTGCAGCCAGGTGCAGGGCTACCTGTTCGGCCGCCCATGCTCTCCGGACGCGATCGCCGGTGTCATGCTGGCCGATACGAACGAACTTGAGCTGGCGATCCCGGCCTGACGGGTGGCCGGGCGGCGGCACGGTCCGGTCAGCAAGGGGGGCGACGCGTAGCACAGGCGAGGAAGGCGTTCTTTTCCGAAGCTCCAAAGATCTCCGTGGTTGAAGCGTTCGCCTTGGATCACCTCCAGGCCGCGCCTTGCCGCGCGGCGGCGGCGGACCTAATCAGCGCCTATGTTCGTCCAGGCAGCGCCCGCCAAGGTCAATCTCAGCCTGCACATCACGGGAAGGCGCCCCGACGGATACCACCTGCTGGACAGTCTCGTGGTGTTTGCCGGCGCGCACGACCTGTTGACGGCCTGCCCCTCCGACGCGCTTTCCCTGACACTCGGCGGCCCGTTCGCGGGTGGCCTTTCTGCCGGGCCCGACAACCTGGCGCTGCGCGCCGCGCGCGCCCTGGCCGCAGCCGCCGGCATAAAGGCAGGCGCCTGCCTTCACCTCGACAAACGCCTGCCGGTCGCGTCTGGCATCGGCGGCGGCTCATCGGATGCCGCGGCCGCTCTGCGCCTTCTTGTCAGGCTGTGGAGACTGCGCCCAGACTCGGAAGACCTGCGGGCCATTGCCGCGGGGCTTGGATCCGATGTTCCCGTCTGCCTGGATCCCGAACCACGTCGCATGGCTGGCATCGGCGATGTCCTGGCAGCGGCGCCCGGCATACCGGCGTGCGGCCTGGTGCTGGCCAACCCCGGCGTGTCGCTGCCGACCGGCCCAGTGTTCCGGGCACGTTCCGGCGCGTTCTCGCGGCCGCCCGAACTGCCGCCGCTGTGGCGCAACGCCGCGGAGATGGCGGAGAATCTGGCGCGACTGACCAACGACCTTGAACCGCCTGCGCGGGCGCTTTGCCCGGAGATAGGGGACGTGTTGACCGCGCTGGGTGCCCTACCGGACTGCCGGCTCGCCCGAATGAGCGGCTCCGGCGCCACGTGCTTCGCCCTGTTCGACACCCCGATCCAAGCTACCCTCGCGGCCGAACGCCTGGCCCGCCCAGGCTGGTGGTGTTGGGGAGGCAGCCTCTGGCGCCAGCCGGACCACCTTTACGAGGCGGCCAGCCGCACTTAATGACGACCAGGATGGGGCGTCGCCAAGCGGTAAGGCAGCGGATTTTGATTCCGCCATACGGAGGTTCGAATCCTCCCGCCCCAGCCAAGAATTTGCTCGTGGTCAGCCTTTTACTGTGGGTCCAGGCGATTCGATACTCTGGAGCTCTTCATCCATCTTCGGCCGGAAGTAGTGTCGGAGTACTGCTTAGTCGGTCTCGACATGTCCAGAAATACAGACTTACAAACGGCAATCAAGCCGGACAGGCTGCGCGATAAACAAAGAATAAATGAGAGTATTACTTTCTCGACTGCTCGGGGGATTGGCTTTCCGCAGCCGCCGTGGAGTTGCGACGCTGCCCAGGTTTAGCCTGGGTGATGGTGGTAGAAGTCGGCAGGCGGCTGCGCGAGCGCTACGCCCGTCTACAAGCGACTGCCTTGCTTGATTTCGGGCCACCATCACCCGGTAGGGGGAGAAGGCGCATGGTTGAGAGAAATACGGACACGTTGGCCGCGGAAACCGCGGTCGCCGGTATTGAGCGGCTCATGGAAAAGGGTGATGGGCAGGCGGCCCGCTTCAGCCTGGAGTTGCTCGGGCCAAGCTTCAGAGTCCTGGCCGATGACGACCAGGTCAAGCGTTTGAACGCAGTTGCCGAAGCTTTGGGGCTTCCCCGGTTGGAACTGGCCGACAACGACCAGCCCTCGCACTCAGGTGGACCCTGAGGAGCGACTCACACGGACATGGCGGGCAGGCTAATCTGCCGCCCTAACAACAGTCGCCTACGGAGGCACTTCAATGGGCCCGCTGGCCGTTCCCGGCACCAAATGGGCTCGGCGTTTGTACACGCGCCCTGAAATCCGGGATGTTTGATGCAGGAACAGGTAGCGGGCGATACCTGTCGCGCCCGACCAGATAGCGACTGGACTAAGCTCGCCCGCAACAACTCCGGCGACGATGGCACGATTGCCGAAGCCACCGCTCGAACCGCGTCCTCCGACTCGATAGTAGCCTTTGGGCTGGTCAACCACAGGCAGGTTAGAGGCTGACCTATCGAAGGCGGCAAGCAGGGCGTCGACCGCAGCTCGGCAGATAGACAGACCGAGGTTAATCCGGTGCTTCACAGGCACTTCGGACAACAATCCAGTCGAAATAAGTGCCGCGCAGCCTGGCCCACCCAAACCAAGTACCTCGGCCGCCTCCTTCAAGGAGACAATCTCCCCGTACGTCTTGTTGGCTTGCACCAACTCCTCGACAGCGGACGCTTCGATGACATACTTTCCCGCGATCCTTCCCGGAGCGCGCTCCGAGCCAAGGCGGCGCGCGATGCCGATTGCAGCACTCCGGGCCACTCCCATCCTGGCGGCGGCTTCATCAAGGCAGAGCCATTGACCTGATGTGTTGCCCTCCACGGCGCGGCTGATTGACCGCCCTTTTTTAACAGTGACTTCGCGGCGACCGACGGCGTACCGCGCGAGTTCGTCGCCCAACGCCGTTCTCCAGCCTCCCCCGCTGCGAATCAGGCCGTGTACCGGCCCGAAAGCCGCTTCTAGGCTCGGCAGGATAACGCCCTGAAAGCGCCGTCCGAGTTCCTCGCCTAGAAAGGCGTGCCAAGCGGCAGGCCACGGCTCCAGGAGAGCGCCGCCCTTGCCGAGAACGGCAGCCAAATCGACGTCCGGGGAGCTGATGAGAGCCGCGAGCCGACGCTGGCGCTTCCATCCGAGGAGATGGGCGCCTAAGACCAGCGATGCCTCAATGGTTTGATTAAGCCCTAGTCCGCTCGCATGCAGTCGTCCTGCATAGACGTCTCGCAGCATCAAGACAGCCGACGATGCTGCCTCTGTAGCGGGCTCTGAGCGCGCGTCCCGCAAGTCAAAGCTGCAGGCGGTATTTGAACAGAGGTGTGGTCCATGACCCCGCCACCCAAGTTTAGCTGAGCAGGCGGGGCATCGGCCGACAAGGCGGATGCGATGCTCGGGGCACACCGGGACTGCTGCGAGGAGCCAAAAATTCCGGTGGTGAGGCGACTGCTGAAGACAGGCCGGGCAGCACTGCCGCGAGTTGATGCCAGCCACGTCGACGCTGATCCTGTGCCCGGCGACTGACACAAAAAGAGCCTCTGGATGCCAGGTGGACATGAGGGCCGTCCGTGACGGCGGGAGATTAAGCAGGGTTGTGACTGCACGGCCCTGCTCTGAGGATGGGTCCAGGTTCGTGAAAGCCGCCAAGGGTCGACGCTTCATCTGAAGTCGGTCTAACAAGCGCTCCGGGAGAGCGAAACGGTAGATTGCGGCATACCGCATCGCCAGCCCGCACATGCTTTCGTCCGGCAGCGGATCCAGCAGGTCAGGCAGGGAGTATGATACCCTGTGCGATTTGGCGTCATCTGGCGAAGCAGCAGTCTGGAGGGCTGTCCAATTTGCGTAAATCCTGGTCAAGCTCAAGCCCGCCCTCCTCCGGACTGTTCCTGCCGCAGCGGGTTCTGGCCGTCTGATGGCGGTTCGCAGGTCACGGACGGCGAACGGATTGAACGGCATCTTGCTAGTCGAAACGAGCAACTCTGCGGCTTCCTTCAAATCCTCAGGAAGAATGCTGAGACGGTTTTTGAGCCGCGCTTGGTCCCGCGTGACGGTCAAGAAGCGCGCGACAAGGCCGAGCAGGCCCTCGCCGAGAAACAGATTCGCTCGACGTTTTCCTGCTTGCTCAAACCAGACGCACGCGGAAAGCCAAGCCTCTTCTCCATGTAGCCGAGAACAAGCCCGACCTCGTTCAGGTCGTCCATATTTCCGAAGTCCCAGGGCCTCGATGCAGGGCATGGAAGGAGGCGCCCCTGGAGTGACGCGTTCCGTTCGATCGCGCGGTTTAGCCTTTCGTATCCGAGAAGCACTACCGGGCATCTTCGTTGGTTCAGGAGTTCATTGAACCAGGCCGCCCCTTTCTCCTCGACACGCTGCGTGTCGCTGTCCACGAGAAAGTGGACCTCGTCGTAGATGATGATGTCGTAGTCACGGCGTACAATGGCTTCCCACACGCGGCCCGACTTCACTTCGGGAGTGCCATGCGCCGGGCTGGGGTCGTTCATCCAACGCAAGGTGGTCGAAGCAATGTTGGACATCCTGGTATCTGGAACCAGCCTCACATAAAGGTGCTTAAGCGGCTTCCTGCCGCGTTCGCCCCTGTTACAGCTCTTCAGATACTCTGCCAGCAGAGTCGTCTTGCCGGTGCGGGCAGGTCCGATGATGGCCATGCCCCAGGCGTGATTACGGTCTTTGGGCATTCGCATCAGGCTGTCCAACTGCTGGAAAGCCGTCTTCACATAGCGGGTCTCGACAAAAACCCCGCTCAGAGAGTCTTCCGACACGCCTTCCTCATTGAGGATATCCAGCAACGTGTCAGATATCTTCGTTACTCCCGCCAGGAGGCAGTTCAAGTCCCACTTCCAATGCCCACGCACTTGGGTTGAAACCTCCTTTGGACGCTGGTTTCGGCGTCGCGTCGGGAACGTCGGTGGGGTTGGGGGCAGACGTCAATCCTGTGTCGGTCGGCCGCTCGGCCTCATAAACCCGGTCCAAGGTGTCAGACAAGCTCTCGTCCGACGGTGGCGCATTGAGCTTTGGCGCTGTCAGATAGCGAGCTTGCTCAATAATACGTCCACGAACCCCGGCCGCACTGACCCGTGTCGCTTGACGCTTGCTGTCCGATGCCCGTTCGAGGCTGCGTTGCAACTCACGATAGGTCACCGACCATGTCTGGTCGTCTTCGACCTCTTCGAGACGATTTTTTCTCAGAGCCCGCACGAGTTCGTACTCTTCAAGCGTCTTTCCTTGAACGCGCGGGATGAGGTCTTTCCGAAGGTAGCAGGGATGCCACTTGTTGCTCTTCGGGTCTGGGTCCATGAGATAGACAATCGTGAGGTCGGCCGGGTCGACACGAATAATCACTTCTTCCGCGGCTTCGGGCCGCGTTAGCGCTTCGAGCACATGCTCGGAGTTGTAGACCAGGTTCTTGAATTGGATTCCCTCTCTGCGCAGCTTGCGCGCGACCGTCAGAGACAACGCTTCGTTCACCCTGGACTCGGACAGCGGCAGCGGGACTTCGACCCCGGGTTGCGCAAAATAGCGCTTCCACATGGCCAGATGAGTATCCTCGATACCTTGTGGTGCTTGCAGGAGTATTCGGTGACCACCCAATAGAAGAGAGACTTTTTGAGTTCGTCGATTGTCGTGTACGCTACCGACTCCGGCACAACCTCCCGGTCACGTTCGTAGATGCTGGCGTAAGTCGTGCCGGGAACAACGTGGAAGACCGAGCGGCTCATGGTCCCGATAGCTCGCTCGACGACGGCCCGGTACCAGGCCTTGAGCACTGGCATTGTCGCGTGTTGGATGCCCAAGGACGCGAGGGCCCGCTTGAGCACTTTAGAGTTGTAGTGCTTTGCGTTGTCGACGTGAATGATACGACACTTACCGGAGACGGGGTAGCCGACTCCTGTTAAGCCGTATCTCTGCAAATCAGCGTCTTTCGAAAGAATGGCCAGCCTGATTGCCTCTAATGCAGCGCTGGTGTCCGGAGGATGGAACGAAATCACGAATGACATAATCGCTCGTGTATGACGGTCGATGACCAGGATAACCCAAGGGCGGCCGACGACTGTGCCATCTTCCAGCGTGCAGATTAGGTTTACGCGCGTGTCGTCGAGCTCCCAGACGTCATTGGGATACTCGGTGATGTAACCCGCGGAGATGGCCCGCCATTTCTCCGCTGCGAAGTTCTTGCCGTGCCTGCAGAAGTCTGAGGCAACCGGGCAAAGCTGCTTGACAACCCCCCTGACCGCCTCATACGAGGGGACTGGCCAATGGATTGACCTCGTCTTGTTCTCTTCTCTGATGTGCTCTCCAACTCTTCGGTGCACTTCAGCAACGGGTAGCCTCTGGTTTGTCAGGTAGTGCTTCTCGACAAATTCATGCAAGACGTCGTCCAGCACTTGCTCGTAGCGCCTCCTACGGTTTCCCCGAAAGCGTTCGCGGCAGACGAGAATGAAACCGAGACGGTCGGCTCTTTGCCAGGCAGCAATCCATTTGCGGACGCTGCTCGCGCAGGGTGGCGAGACATCCAGCGGATTAGGCGGAATCACCGCCTTGCGACGATTATGCACCCTGTCGATTAAGGGCTGAAGACCGGCTTCGCTTCGAGGCGTCGGGTTAGCAGCCCACTCCATACAGTACTCGAGACGGCGATCGGCGGCACAGCGCTCGCTCTCCGTCGCATTTGCGTAGGAGAGCGGCTGGGGGGGCGTGTCGTCGGCAATAACCTCCCCGGTCCAGTCGGGCAGCAAGTCGTCCTGACGCAGCTTGCCGAGTTCGTCCGCGGTGAACACCACCTGCAGCTTGTTGTCCAGCACGAACAGGTAGTCGCGGCCAGCGTTGTTCGCGCGACCTTTGTAAGTGATACGGCTTCCTTCGTGGAGGAATGAACGCCCGAGCTCGAGGGTGTAGTTCACGCTGCGGCCCTCGCGGGCAGATGCAGTCGGCAGGCGCCCGGCGAGGGTGCCCGCAGGTCGATGGCGAGGACCCGTCGCATTGACAGGACGCAGGCAGTTTCAGCTAGCGCGGGGCCACTCTGGCCCGTCGCACGCAGGGTGTCTAAAGTCGCCTCGCGGCCCAGGTCACGTACGGCGCCTACGCACTCAAACTCCTCTTTTCGACCGACAGGCCATCCCGAGGACCGTAGAACCCTCCGCGCATTTGGCAGGCGGGGGTCGCTCCTCGCCTGGCGCTCGGTCATCGGGAGATAGGAGATGCCCATCGGTTTCAGCGCGCGCTCGATAGCCTCATCTAGCTGACGCCGTGGGCCGGAAGCCTCGTCGCCATGCCGAATGAAGTCGATGACCATTTCGCGGCCGTCCGCAAGCGTGGCGCCGAGGGCCGGGAAGTAGTCTTTGCCGTCGTCCAGCCGGACGGCTGCGTGCTCCGGCCATGCGCGATAACTGCAGACATAGTCGTGCAGCTCGAACAGCATCATGGCGTCGCACTGGGCCTGGAAAGTCCAAGATGCGGGGCCGCGCATCTTCTGACTGGGCAGCATGCCGCGGGATTACCGGTTCGCGTTCGCGGCTACAAGCGCCTCAAACGTGCGCGGGGATTGGGGGACAGGAACGTGGGTGAAGTGCGGCATGGATTGGCTCCTGGATTCGGATACCGGACGGAATGATGAAACATCCCCAAGACGGGGCGCTGCCCCCGCCTATCCCGCACCACAACCAAGCGCCCATCTCAGCTTACCTCGAACAGGTATGCACCGGACCGTGCGCCGGGCTTCGAAGCTCTGATCGGCGACGCGTCGCCAAGTCGGACACCGTCGATGCAAACCGCGAACACCCCATGAGCCGCCGCGCATAGCAATTGGGCGGCTCCCGCGCCGGTCGTTTCCCGTAAGGCACCCAGGACGGGCGTGCGAACAAGCGGAAGAGCCCTCGCGATTGCCTCACAGACTGCAAGGTCGGGCGACTGTGTGCCATGAACGGCCAACCTTTGTGCGTTGGACAGCCGTGGCTGGGCTGCTAGCCAGCGCGGGGTGCGTGCCCGGTAACGGACACCACGGCGGGTCAGGCTGACGGCCAGCGGCTTCAATTTTGCGGCGAGCAAGTGGTCGGTGTCGGACGACTTGCACTCCCAGAGCTCGGCGGTGCCGTCGAGCAGGACGACGCCGATGTCAGGGTAGGCCCGACGGGTGCGTTCACCTTCGGACCAGCGTAGCTCGACCGGCTGTGGGCTGAACGCGATTACGTCCTCAAGCACGTCTGCCAAAGTCAGCGCGCGCTCTTCCCACGGGCTCTCCGCGGCCATAGAGGCGCCCATCTTGTTGCTGACCATCGAGATTAGGATGTTCGAGGCAGAGCGAGATGCGACCCGGCGAGCGGGTACCCCGGCCGCAACGGCTGCTGCGACCGCTGAGGAGATGCTCCCGGTTCCCGCGCTCAAATCTACGATTGCGTGCCCGCGGAGCGCTTTCGGCCCATGCGTGGCTGTGCCTCGTCCCGCATCCGGGTTAGCGTCGCTGCAATTGGTATTATCGTTGCTTGGAGCGTCAAGCGCCCCGGTGGCGGGAGCGTTACAGGCTAGCGTAAGCGCGGCGAGCACGCTCCGGCTATTTAACGTACGCTCTCCACTCACGGGCAGCTTGGGCGTAGAAACCCGCCCCGGCATTAGTTCTGTCATGTCGGTTGCTCCATGTCCGTCTGCGCTTAATAGGGTCACCAGCCGCGGCGACACCTATTATTTGCAGGACAGGAGAACGGGCCACAGAAGACGGGTGCGCACTAGGCGCCACCGTTGGTGAAGCCTTACAGTTTGACAGATAGAACATGGGGGACTCTCCGAAACAGGCTTATTGAAAGCCCTGACCACCGAATGGCGGCCGGACCGTCAGCCTATTATCTTGTTCCGGAGGACGCGCAGGCTGGAGCTGAAGAACGGAACGGTGTCCGTCGAAGCTGCAGGGTGCTGGTGATTATTGCGCGTCACGACCGCCTTTAAGCAGTGTTTATTTCGTCCGTCAACTCGTTTCGGTGAAAATCGCTGGTGGAACTACGATAATCGACCCACGCTCATCCGTGTCCAAGCTCCCTGGCGCGGAAGGAAGCGTCTGTCGCTGCTGATATTCGGCGTCGATTTCTCAGCAGGGATGACCGTGACATCGCGGTGAGATTGGCTGACCTGCGCTCCCGCGCTTATGGTAGCTAAGTAGCCATGCTGGCGTGGCCCATGAGCAGATTGCCGGACCACCTTGGAGACGGCGTTCGCGCCTGCGATGTAGACTATAGTGGCTGATGGCGGCGGTTCGACCGGATCCCTCTCCGAGGGAGGCTGGACGATGTCTTAGTCAACCCTGGTTATGTAGGTATGGTTGGGCGGCCCTAGAGGGTGTTATGTACTTTTCTCGCGGTGGCGCTTAATGGGAGCGGATGTGCC
>CAXTJP010000002.1:0-88894 GCA_964244615.1 uncultured Acetobacteraceae bacterium | reverse complement strand
ACCGAGACGCTGCGCCTGCGCGGCCGCGAGGAGGAGGAGGAGGGCCGCGGCGTGGTCCGTCGCCCGGGCGGCGTCGCCGCACCGCGTCGCGTCCTGACCCCTGTGGTCGCCAAGAAAGGTCTGGGCGAAGGACGCCGCGCCGGCCGCATCGACGTGCAGGCGGCGATCGAGGGCGAGGACGAGAAGACCCGCAGCCTGGCCAGCGTGCGCCGCCAGCGCGAGCGTGAGCGCCGGTCGGCCGAACTGGCGGCATTGCGCGCCGACCAGGTGCGCGTCGTGCGCGACGTGGTGTTGCCCGACGCGATTACCGTGCAGGAACTGGCCAACCGCATGGCCGCGCGCGCGGTCGACGTGGTCAAGACGCTGATGCGCCTGGGGGTGATGGCGACCATCACCCAGGTGCTCGACTCCGACACTGCCGAGCTGGTGGTGCAGGAGTTCGGCCACCGTGTCCGGCGCGTTTCCGAGAGCGACGTCGAGCAGGGCATCGAGGGTATCGAGGACGTCGATACCGACCTCGTGTCGCGCGCGCCGGTGGTGACGATCATGGGCCATGTCGACCACGGCAAGACGTCGCTCCTGGACGCGCTGCGGGCGACCGACGTGGCGGCCGGCGAGGCCGGTGGCATCACCCAGCACATCGGCGCCTACCAGGTGACGCTGCCGTCCGGGTCGCGGATCACGTTCATCGACACGCCCGGCCACGAGGCGTTCACCTCCATGCGTGCCCGTGGCGCGTCGGTGACCGACATCGTGGTGCTGGTCGTGGCCGGCGACGACGGGGTGATGCCGCAGACCATCGAGGCCATCCGCCACGCCAAGGCCGCGCACGCGCCGGTCATCGTCGCCATCAACAAGATGGACAGGTCGGACGCCAACCCGCAGCGCGTCCGAGAGGAGCTGCTGAGCCACGAGATCGTGGTCGAGGATCTGGGCGGCGATACGCAGGACGTGCAGGTCTCGGCGACCAAGCGGACGGGACTCGACAAGCTGGAAGAGGCGATCCTGCTGCAGGCCGAGATCCTCGACCTGAAAGCCAACCCCGACCGCGCGGCCGAAGGCTCGGTCATCGAGAGCCGGCTGGATCGCGGCCGCGGTCCGGTGGCGACGCTGCTGGTGCAGAACGGCACGCTGCACCAGGGCGACATCGTCGTGTGCGGCGCCGAGTGGGGCCGCGTGCGCGCGCTGCTCGACGACAAGAACAAGCCGATCAAGTCCGCCGGCCCGTCCACGCCGGTCGAGATCCTGGGCCTGGGCGGCGTGCCCTCGGCCGGCGAGCCGTTCGTCGTGGTCGAGAACGAGGGGCGCGCCCGCGAGGTGTCCGAGTTCCGCACCCGCAAGCTGCGCGACCAGGCGGCGGCCGGCGCCACCGCCGCGCGCGGCACGCTGGAGCAGATGCTGACACGCATCGCCGCCGGCGCGCAGAAGGAGGTGGCCGTCGTCATCAAGGCCGACGTGCAGGGCAGTGCCGAGGCGATCCAGGCCACCGTGCTGAAGCTCGAGCACGAGGAGGTCAAGGTACGCGTGCTGAACGCGACCGTCGGCCAGATCACCGAGGGCGACGTGCAGCTGGCCAAGGCCAGCCACGCGGTCGTCGTCGCCTTCAACGTGCGCGCCTCCAGCCAGGCGCGCGAGCTGGCGCATCGCGACGGTGTCGAGATCCGCTACTACTCGATCATCTACCAGGTGGCTGACGACATCGAGCAGTTGGTACGCGGCAAGATCGCGCCGAAATACCGCGAGAACTTCCTGGGCTACGCCGAAGTGCGCAAGGTTTTCGACATCACCAAGACCGGCAAGGTCGCCGGCTGCATGATCACCGAGGGCCTGGTCAAGCGCGGCTGCGGCGTGCGCCTGCTGCGCGACAACGTGGTCATCCACCAGGGCGAGCTGTCGCAGCTCAAGCGCTTCAAGGACGACGTGCGGGAAGTGGCGCGCGGCTACGAGTGCGGCCTCTCCTTCGCCGGGTACAACGACCTGCGCGAGGGCGACGTGGTCGAGTGCTACGAGAGCGAGCTGGTGCCTGCATGAGGCTTCAGGCTTGAAGTTCTCGCGCAAGGAAGGCCGGGACGCGCCGCCGCCCCGGCCCGGGCGGGCTGCAGGCAAATCCGCCCCGCGCGCACCCTCGCAGCGCCAGCTGCGCGTGGCCGAGGAGGTGCGGCACGTGCTGTCGGGCATCTTCACCCGAAACGAGTTCCGCGACCCGGACCTCGCCGATATCCTGGTCACCGTCACCGAGGTGCGTATGTCGCCCGACCTCAAGCACGCGACCGCCTTTGTCACCCGGCTCGGCCGCACCGACATCGAAGCCAAGCTGCCGGCGCTGCGCCGGGCGGCCCCGTTCTTCCGCGCCCAGGTCGCCCACGAGATGCGCCTGCGCGTCGCGCCGGACGTGTCGTTCCAGGTGGACACCGCGCTCGAATACGCCATGCACATCAACCAGCTTCTGCGTGCGCCCGAAGTGGCCAAGGACCTGGCGGAAACCCCGCCCGAAGCGGGCACATAACGGTCGGGTATCTGCAACAACCGCCGCGACAGCACGACCAGAAGTCTTTTGCTTCTTTTCTTCAGAAAAGAAGACCTTCCTTGCCTTAAGGGGGCCTGCGCTGGTGAAAGCCTGGCGCTTGCCGATGCCGATCGGCGCAGCCTAAACGCTGGACCGATCCAGCCGCAGCGTCATGCAGTAAGCCCCGCCGCCCGACAGGATGAACGGATCCAGATCGACATCGCGCACCGTGTAGCCCCGCCCGGCCAGCAGCCCGCGCACGTGGTCGGGCGCACGCGCCATCACCACGGTCCGCTCGATACACACCGCGTTCACGCAGAACGCCGACGCATCCTCCGCACTGGCTTCCAGGCGCTGCTCGGGCGTCACATGCGCGTGGATCGCGGCCAGCGACTCGGGCGTAAAGGCCGGCGGGTAGAACAGCACCTCGCCGCCGGACAGCGGGCAGAAGCACGTGTCCAGGTGGTAGAACCGGTTCGTCGCCAACTCCAGCGGCACCACGCGTCGGCCGAAGAAGCGGGCCAGCACCTGGGTCGCCGCGAAGATCGAGCGCTGGCCGTACCCTGCCCAGAAGAACTGCCGGGTGCGGTCCCAGATCGCGTCGCCCGCGCCCTCCTGGAAGCAGCCGTCCGGGAACATCGCCACCTCGTCCAGCAGGCCCTGCGCCGCAAAGCCCTGCAGCGCTTCGAGATACGGCCGCTCCTCGCCCTGCCGCTCCGCGCAGGCGAAGCGCGCGACGATGGCGCGACGGTCCAGCACCACCGCCGCGTTGGCGGGGAACACCATGTCCGGCTGCCCCGCCACCCCTGGCACCACCGAAACGTCCGCGCCCGCCGCCTGCAACGCCGCCCGCAACGCCTCGAAACTGGCCCGCGCCTCGGCGGCGTGCCCCGCCGGGTCGGCGGCCCAGGCGCCCGGCTTCATCCACGGGTTGATGACGTAGCTGACCGCGAAATGTGCGGGATCGACCAGCATGATGCTCGGGGAATGGGGCATGTGTCTCGCTTACGGGTCGAAGATTGGGTGCGCGACAGGACGGCTCGAGCGCTGATGCGGTGCCGTGTAGAGGATCGCCGCCGCGTTGTCAGGGGGCGGCGTGGCCGTGCCGACACACCGGGGGCCGCCGTCGCAAGATCAGCAACTTTGCGTGTGCCGGGCGTTTCAGTGTGGCATCGACACGCCAATCACGGAGCAAACCATGGGCCTGATCCTTCTCATCATCCTCGTCATCCTGCTGTTCGGCGGCGGGCTGGGCACCACGTTCGGCGGCTGGGGCGGGGCGGATTACGGCCATTACGGCTATGGCGGCATCGGCCTCGGCACCATCCTGCTGATCGTGCTGATCGTCCTGCTGCTGCGCCGGGCCTGAACTCAGCGCCCCTGGCCCTCGTCCACCGCGATCGCGGCGTGGACGAGGGCCAGGTGGCTCAGCGCCTGCGGAAAATTGCCGAGCATGGAGCCGTCCGGGTCCATCTGCTCGTTCAGCAACCCGAGATTGCCGCCCGTCGCCGCCAGCAGCGCGTCCATCTGGCGGGTGGCCTCGGCCGGCTCGCCGAGCAGGGCGAACGCCTCCACCAGCCAGAAGGCGCAGGCGAGGAAGGTGCCCTCCTCGGCCTCGGCGCCCGAGTAGCGATAGACCAGCGGCCCCCGGCCCAGTTCGCGCTGCACTGCGGTCCGGGTCAGCGCCAGGCGGTCCCGCCGTTCGAAGCCGAAGCGGGTCGCCAGCAGAATCGCCGCGTCCAGCCGCTCCGTGCCCGGATGCAGGGTGTAGGATTGCTTGGCTTCCGACCAGCACTCGGCGTCGATCCAGTCGCGGATACGGTTGCGCTCGCGCTCCCAGCGCTCGGCGTGGCTCGCATCGATCTGCCCGCTGCGTGCCAGCCGCCCGGCCGCGTCGAGCGCCGTCCAGCAGCCGAGCTTGGACATCGTGTAATGCTGCAGGTCGTGCAGCTCCCAGATGCCCGAATCGCGGTTGCGCCAGAGGTCGGCGCACCGGTCGGCCAATTCGGCCAGCAGGCGGCGGGTCAGCAGGTCCAGCACGTGGCCCTGCGCCACGAACAGCGCCGCCGTCTCCATCAAATCCCCGAACACACCGAGCTGAAGCTGGTCGCGCGCGTCGTTGCCGAATCGCACAGGGCGGCTGCCGCGATAGCCCGGCACGTCCAGCAGCTCCTCGGCGGGCGCGAGCTCGCCGTTCAGCCGGTACATCGTCCGCAAGCTGCCGTCGTGGCGGCGGATCGTCGCGATCAGCCAGGCAAAGGCGCCGCGCGCCTCCTCGATCGCGCCCACGCGCAGGAACGCCTTGATCGTGTAGGCCACGTCCCGCACCCAGGCGAAGCGATAGTCGTAGTTCTTGTCGCCGCCGATCCGCTCCGGCAACCCGTTGGTCGCCGCCGCCGCGATCGAGCCGGTCGGCGAGTAGAGCAACAGCTTCAGCGCCAGCGCGCTGCGCCGAACATGGGCGGCATAACGGCCCGTGTACGTCAGGTTGGCGGTCCATTCCCGCCAGGCCTGGTCCGACCGGTCGATCCGCCGGTCGATGGCCTCCAGCGACGGCAGGACAAGCGGCTCGTCGTCGGTGGCGAGAAAGGCGAGCACGCTGCGGGACCCGGGCCCGGTCACCAGGCGCGCCCGGACGCAGCCGTCGTCTTCCAGCACCCGCTCGACCGAGTCGCTGGCGCGAAAGGCGGCGACCACGCCGTCGATGTGCATCACGCAGCCCTGCGGCACCGTCTCGCGCCAGGGATTGGCCTGGTCGAGGCGCCTGCCCGGCCGCAACTCCACCTCGAACACGACGCTGCCGGACAGGCCCTCGACGCGGCGGCCAAGTTCGGTCCAGGGCAGCCGGCCGGAGATGCCGCTGTTCAGGCTGTCGGTCAGCCGCGCCTGGCCACCGGCCGTGCTGAACACCTGCTCCAGCACGTTGCTGTGGGGCCGATAGGCGCGGCTGACGGTGAACGGCCCGGCCGGCGTTATGGAAAACCGGCCCCCTGGCGCGCCGGCCAGCAGACGGTCGAAGATCGGGGTGCTGTCCAGGCCGGGGACACACAGCCAGT
The DNA here is from genome assembly GCA_964244615.1 of uncultured Acetobacteraceae bacterium. Lineage (GTDB taxonomy): Bacteria > Pseudomonadota > Alphaproteobacteria > Acetobacterales > Acetobacteraceae > BOG-908. Next base: position 83,332 of record CAXTJP010000002.1, on the reverse strand, counting down.
CGACCGACCCGTCAGCGCCAACCAGCGCCACGCTTCGCCCGTCGCCCAGCGCCGCGTACGCGTCGAGCGGCAGCACGTCGTCCTGGCGGCCGACGGTGCTGCCGATCGGGGTCGCGTCGTTCAAGGCAGGTGGTTGCCGCCGGTCACGCCGTAGATCTCGCCGGTCACGAAGCTCGATTCCTGGCTGGCGAGCAGCACGTAGATCGGCGCCAGCTCGGCCGGCTGGCCCGGCCGTCCGAGCGGCACGCTGGACCCGAGATCGGGTATCTTGCTCTGCGGCTGCCCGCCGGAAGTCTGCAGCGGCGTCCAGACCGGGCCGGGTGCCACCGCGTTCACGCGTATGCCCTTCTTGGCGACCTGCTTGGCCAGCGCATGGGTGAACGCGACGATGGCGGCCTTGGTGCCAGCGTAATCGAGCAGCATGGGCGACGGCTGGTAGGCCTGGATCGACGTCGTGTTGATGATGGTGGAACCCGCCGGCATCAGCGGCAGGGCGGCACGGCACAGCCACATCATGGCGTAGACGTTGGTGCGGTAGGTCGCCTCGATCTGCTCGGTGGTCAGGTCGGCGATGTCCTCGACCGCGGTCTGCTTGCCGGCCACGTTGACCAGGATGTCGATGCCGCCGAGCCGCGCCTGGGCGTGGCTGATCAGCTGCTGGCAGAACGCCTCGTCGCCGATGTCGCCCGGCATGGCGACGGCGCGACGGCCCGCCTGCTCGATCAGCACCACAACCTCGTCCGCGTCCTTCTGCTCGGAGGGCAGGTAGCTCAGCACGATGTCGGCACCCTCGCGGGCAAAGGCGATGGCGGTGGCCCGGCCGATGCCGCTATCGGCACCGGTGATCACCGCGCGCCGGCCTGCCAGCCGGCCGGCGCCGCGGTAGCTGGTCTCGCCGTGATCCGGCTTGGGGTCCATGTCCTGCGCCAGGCCGGGCGCCGATTGCGGCTGCTTGTCGAATTTGGGCTGCGGATACTGCTTCAGCGGGTCCTGCATGGCGTACTGGTCGAGCGTCTGCGTCGTCACGTCCGGTCTCCTGGATTTGGCGCTGCAACGTGCCCCGGGACTGCCGGGTTTGGCTGGACAGGCCGGCTCGCCGCGGTGTGAGAGCAACCTGGCGTGTGCGGTGCGCTTGGATGGCCTCCAAAGGAGCAATGCTGCATGACGGAACGGGACGGCGACGCGGCCAATCGGTTCACGGTGACCGAGCGCTCGGAGGTGCCGGTGCTCGGGCTGTTGCTGGGCGGCTCGGCGATGGTGCCGTTTGCCCTGTTCTCGGTCGCGCTGTGGCTCCTGCCCGCCTCCCGGGCGCACACGGTCCTTGGCTGGCTGCTGGTTTGGGGCGGCGCCATCCTGGCGTTCCTGGCCGGAGTGCGGCGTGGCCTGAGCTTCCGCACTCCGGGCGGCGAACGCCCGGCACAGATCGCGACGATGCTCTGGCTATACCTGCTAGCGATCGGCGCGCTGCTGATCCCCTGGACAGCGTTGCAATTGGGGTTGCTGGGTGCGGGCTATCTCAGCCTTGCAATACTGGACCCGGCAGCCGCCCGCCGGCAGGAGGCGCCGCTGTTCTTTGTGCGTTTGCGTCCGGCCCAGATGGCGGTGCCGCTGGCGGCCCTGGGCGTGGCCGCGCTGTGGCTGGCCGTCCGTGGTTGACCGGAACCCAACCCTGTGGCCTGACGTAAGCCTGCCCGACGCCTAGACCAAGCCGTGGAGTTGACCCGATGCCGATCTTCCATCTGTCCCCCGTGCTGGCCAAGCTGGCCGATCCCGCCTGGAACAGCAGCCGCATACGCGGCGAGTGCTGGGTGAACGGCCCTGACGAGGCCGAGGCCCGGGCGCTGGCCAGCGGCCACTTCCAGGACGCGACGCAGACCGTGCCGGGCGAGCCCAACCCGCACAGCGCCTGGCGCGACCCGGAACTGGTGGAGGCCCGCGTGCTGGAGCGTGCCCCCGACAACATGACCATCCCGAACGGCACCGTCGTCTTCACCAACCAGTCCTAGCCCAGCCAGGGCACGCACCGTTACGAGGCGTCGACCGGGTTCAGGACGGGCGATCAGGAGCCGGCAGCCCGTGCGCAAACCGGCGCACAAACCACGTCACCCATCACCAGCGTGACGCTCCCGGCCTTGAACCTGACGCTGCCGCGGCATCGAGTCGCCGGCCGATCATTCGAAGGCGACGCGGCGCAGCTGACCGTCACGGGTCTGTGAGGAACATCTTCTTTCCCCGCCGCTTTGCGTGAGGTTAGTGTAAGTTTGATGAACAGTCGCGCAGGCGGAACGGAACAGACATGCCAGAGACCATCCTGATCACCGGCGGTGCCGGGTTCATCGGAACCTACGTGGCAACCGCGCTGCTGGCCGCCGGACACAGGGTTCGCATCCTCGACAGCCTGATCGAACAGGTCCACCCGGCCGACGCGCCGCGCAACCCGGTGCTGGACCACGTGGAATTCTTCCGCGGCGACGTGCGCGACGCCGACATCGTGGACCGTGCGCTGGACGGCGCGGACAAGCTGGTTCACCTGGCTGCCGAGGTCGGCGTCGGGCAGAGCATGTACGCGATCGACCGCTACGTTTCCGTCAACGACCACGGCACCGCGGTCCTGCTGCAGGCGCTGATCAAGCACCGCGTGCAGCGCGTCGTCGTCGCCTCCTCCATGAGCATATACGGCGAGGGCCGCTACCTCGCACCGGACGGCACGATCGTGGATGACGCGATGCGCCGGCCGGGCGACACCGACTGGAACCCTGTCGGCCCCGCCGGCGAGGTGCTGACGCCGGTCGCGACGCCTGAGCAGAAGCCCGCGAGCCTGGCGTCGGTCTACGCGATCTCGAAGTTCGTCCAGGAGCGACTGACGCTGAACGTGGCGCCCGCCTACGGCATGCAGGCGGTGGCGCTGCGGCTGTTCAACGTCTATGGCGCGGGCCAGGCGCTGTCGAACCCCTATACCGGCGTGCTGGCGATCTTCGCGTCCAGGCTGCTGAACGGCCAGCGGCCGATGGTGTTCGAGGACGGCGCGCAGCGGCGCGACTTCGTGCACGTGGAGGACGTGGCGCGCGCGTTTCTGCTGGCGCTGGACGAGCCCGCCGCCGATGGCGGCGTGTTCAACATCGGCAGCGGCCAGAGCGTCAGCGTGGCCGACGTCGCTTCCAGCTTCGCGACCGCAATGGGGCGCTCGGACCTCTCGCCGGACATCACCGGCAAGGCGCGCACCGGGGACATACGCAACTGCTTCGCCGACATCGCCCTGGCCCGACGCGTGCTGGGCTTTCATCCGCGACGCAGCTTCGAGGACAGTTTCGACGAGATGGCAGACTGGGTTTCGCGCCAGACCGCCGTCGACCGGGTGGCCGAAGCCAGGCGGGAACTCGAGACGCACGGCCTGGTGGCATGATCGAGCCGCATCACGCAGAACGGCTCGGGTTCTCGGCATGGTTTCCGCCCGGCGCACGGCCTGCGGCCGCCGCTGCCGTGATACGACTGCGCGCGCTCGGCATACGTCACCTTCGCCTGCACCTGCGACCGGTGGACATCGAGGACGAGGCCTGGCTCGGCTGGCTGCTCGGCAGTCTCGGCGACGAGTTCGACGTGCTCCCCTGCGTGCAGAGCGACGCGCGCGGCCTGAGCCGCCTTCTGACGCTATGCGGCCAAAGCTTCACCAGCATCGAGCTGACTGACCCGCAAGCGGAGACGCCGCAGAACGCGGCAGCGATCCTGGCCGCCGCCGCCGCCATCGTACGCGCGTTCGACAAGTCGGTCGTCATCGGCATGGCGAGCCTGCACGCCGACATGCGACTGGCGGCGTTCTGCGCCAGCGGCGCGCTCGGCATGGCGTCGGCGATCGGCCTGCACGTTGACGATGCGTCCGATGTCTCGTCCTCGCATGAGGGCGTGCTGTCTGCGGTTCGGCGCCTGCAGCCGTCGCTGCCCGTCTGGCTGACCGATGTGGGCTGTTCGACCTGGCGGCACGAGACCGCGCGGCAGGCGCGCGCGTTCGTGGGCGCGCTGGCCACCGATGCCGACCGCGTCTACTGGCGCGCGCTGACCGACGACCCCACCTGCGACCATCGCGACCGCGCGGCGCATGAGGGCATCGACGACACGGCGGGACAGCCGAAGCTGCTCGGCAGGATGCTGACGGGCGGGGTCGCCGAAGTCGAGCGTATCCTGGCGATGTCCGGCAGGACCGGGCCGTCGATCATCGGCGCGCGTCCCGTCCTGGTCACCGGCGGCGCCGGTTTCATCGGTGCGAACCTGGCCGACCGGCTGGCGAGCGAGGGCAACCAGGTCCTGATCTACGACGCGCTCGCAAGGCCCGGCGTGGAGCGCAACCTGCGCTGGCTGGCGCGCCGTCATCCCACACGCATCAGCTTCCTGCTGGGCGATTTGCGCGACGAGCCGGCCCTGGGCGACGCGGCCGCAGGCGCCAGCGCGGTGTTCCACCTGGCGGGTCAGGTGGCGGTCACGACGAGCATGGTGCGGCCGCTCGCGGATTTCGACGTGAACGCGCGTGGCACCCTGGCGCTGCTGGAGGCGCTACGGCAACGCAACAGCGCGGCACCGCTGATCTTCGCCAGCACCAACAAGGTCTATGGCGACCTCGCCGACATCGACCTTGTTCGCGACGGCGAATGCTACCTGCCGCTTCGACCCGACATTCGCGCGCATGGCGTGAGCGAGGCACGGAAGCTTTGCTTTCACACGCCCTATGGCTGCAGCAAGGGCACCGCGGACCAGTACGTGCTGGACTACGCCCACAGTTTCGGCTTGCGCACGGCCGTGCTGCGCATGAGCTGCATCTACGGCGAACGACAGCTGGGCACCGAGGACCAGGGGTGGGTCGCCCACTTCCTGTTGCGCGCCATCGCCGGCGAGACCCTGACGATCTACGGCGATGGCCGGCAGGTGCGCGACATCCTGCACGTGGGCGACGCCGTCGGCGCCTACATGGCCGCGTGGCGATCCATCGACGCGGTGGCCGGCCGCGCCTATAATCTCGGCGGCGGCCCGGCCAACGCGATCAGCCTGCTGCAACTGGTCGGGCACATAGAGGCGCTGCTGGCCAAGCCGGTGGACGTGACGTTCTCAGCCTGGCGCCCGGGCGACCAGCGCTATTTCGTGGCCGACAACGCGGCCATCCGGCGCGACCTGTCCCTGCCCGCCTCGCTCGGCTGGCGCGCGGGCCTGGCCCGGCTGGCGGAGCATTTCGGCGCCGCCCTCGCCGCCCCTGCCCAGATGAGCGAGGCAGCCCTGTGAGGGTCGCACTCGTCAACCCGCCCTGGCATTTCGAGAACAGCATCTATTTCGGCTGCCGGGAGCCGCACCTGCCGATTGAACTCGGCGCCTGCAAGCTTTTGCTCGAGCGCGCAGGTCATCAGGTGCTGCTGCTGGATGGCCACCTGAACGCGACCGGCGTGCAGGATCTGGCCGACGAGATCGCCGGGTTTCGTCCCGGCATGACCGTCGTTCCGACCGCGCCAAGCTACCTGTTCTGGCGCTGCGCGCCGCCCGAGCTGCGGGTGCCGCGGGAGATGGTGACGGCGCTGGACGGACGCGGCGGCCGGATCGTCGCTGTCGGCCCGCACGGGTCTTCCACGCCGCGGGCCACGTTGCGCAAGCTCGGCGCCGACGTGGTGATACGCGGCGAGTGCGAGGAAGCGGTGACGGCGCTGGCCGATGCCTGGCCGCGCACGGACGTTCCCGGGTCCGCAACCCTCGTCGGCGGCGAATTACGGCTGACCGGTGCCGTGCAGGCGACGCGCTTCACCGACCTGCCGGCGCTGCGCTGGCCCGACCGATGGGTGTCGCGCCACCGTCACCACCATCACCGCTTCGACTCGGAGCCGGCGGGCGCCGGTGCGGAGGTGGAGGCGTCGCGCGGCTGTCCCTACCACTGCACGTTTTGCGCGAAGATCGACTTCCGTGACGGGTATCGTCGCCGCGACCTGTCGATCGTGCTGGACGAGGTCGACGCGCTGTGTGCGCAGGGTGTCGGCTACCTGTATTTCATCGACGAGATCTTCCTGCCGCAGCCGGCCTTGCTGGAGGCGCTGGCGGAGCGGCACGTGCAGTTCGGCATGCAGACTCGGATCGACCTGTGGAAGCCGCCACTGCTGGAACTGCTCGGCCGGGCCGGTTGCGTTTCGATCGAGGCGGGCGTGGAAAGCCTGACGGTGGACGGCAGGGCGGCGCTGGACAAATTGTGTCGCATGACCACCGACGACCTGACCGATCGCCTGCTGCTGGCGCGCCGGCACGTGCCGTTCGTGCAGGCCAACCTGATCGAGACGGCAGGCGACGACGCGGACGACATCCAGGCCTGGCGTGCCCGCCTGCAGGATGGCGGGGTCTGGGCCAACGATCCGGTGCCGATGTTCCCGTATCCCGGCAGCCCGGAGTATCGGCAACGCTGGGGCCTGCCGGACGACGACGCCTGGGAACGCGCGCTCGATCACTACCTCGGCCAGTTCACCAGCTTTTCGGACATCCAGGATGCAAGGCCGCTCGGCCTCTCGGTGCTGGAAGCCGATTGCCAGGCGGCATGACGCCACAGGCAAAGACCACGCTCTTCATCACCACCGATGCTGTGGGCGGCGTCTGGCGCTACAGCCTGGCGCTGGCGCGCGGACTGGCGGATGAGGGTCGCGGCTGCACGCTCGCCGTTCTGGGGCCCGCCGCCGATGCAGCGCAGCGCGCCGAGGCCGATGCTATCCCGGGCTGTCGCCTGCTCCAGACAGGACTGGCGCTGGAATGGCTTCTGAAAAGCCGGGCCGAGCTCGACCGGCTCATCCAGGATCTCGCCCGGCTTGCGCGGCGGAGCGGTGCTGCAGCCACGCACCTGCACGCCCCGGCCCTGGCCGCCAACGGCTGGCCGCAGCCCGTGGTGGCGGTGGCGCATTCCTGCATGGCCACCTGGTGGGACGCGGTCCACGGCGGCGCGGCGCCGGCGGCCATCGCCTGGCACGCCGAGGCGACGCGGCAAGGTCTTCTTCGTGTCGACGCTGCCATCGCGCCGAGTGCGGCCTTCGCACAGGCGCTGGCGCGCGTCTACGACCTTGGGCGGCCGGTCACGGTCGTCTACAACGGCCTGCCGGACGCGACGGGTTCGGCCCTGGATCGGGCGGGATACGTGTTCACCGCGGGCAGGCTCTGGGACGAAGCGAAGAACGTGGCCGTGCTGGACGCGGCGGCTGCCCGCATGCGGGTGGCAGTGCGCGCGGCCGGTGCGCTCTGCACGCCGGTCGGAAGCGCCGTTCGTTTCGATCACATTGAGCCGTTGGGTACCCTGTCGGCCGACGCGACGCGCGCGGCCATGGCGTCGGCCTGCATCTTCGCGTCTCCCGCGCGCTATGAACCGTTCGGGCTAGCCGTGCTCGAGGCGGCGCTACTCGCGACGCCTCTGGTACTCTCGGACATTCCGACGTTTCGCGAGTTGTGGGACGGCGCCGCGACTTTCGTGGCTGCGCAGGACGCGCAAGCCTGGGCCACCGCCCTCGACGGGTTGGCACAGGACAAGGCGCGGCGAGTGCAGCTCGGCCTGGCAGCGCGCGAGCGTGCGCGGCGCTACACCCAGGCCGGGATGGTGTCGGCAACGGTTGCGATCCATGACGGGATCGGCGCGCGCAGATCTCGTGCGGCCTGAGGAGGCGCCGACCGCCATGCGCATCGTCTATTTCACTCATTCGCTCGCCTCCTGTTGGAACCACGGCAACGCGCATTTCCAGCGCGGCCTGCTGCGTGCCTTGCGCGCCGCAGGTCACGACGCCATCGCTTACGAGCCGGCGAATGGCTGGAGCCGCCAGAACCTGGTGGCGTGCCAGGGCGAGCAGGCCGTCGAAACGTTCCGACTCCGGTTTGCGGGGCTCATCGCGCACAGCTACACCGATATCGCCTCGCTCGAGCGCGCCGTTGACGGCGCCGACCTGGTGATCGTGCACGAATGGAACGACCCTGACATGGTGCGGCAGGTCGGCGCGCTACGCCGGCAGGGGCGCTTCACCCTGCTGTTCCACGACACGCATCACCGTGCCGTCAGCGACCCGGACGCCATACGCCGCTTCGACCTTTCGGATTACGACGGCGTGCTGGCCTTCGGCGCGACGCTCTCGCGCGTGTACGAGGACTGGGGATGGCAGAACCGTGTCTTTGTCTGGCACGAGGCCGCGGATACCGCCCTGTTTCATCCACCAGCCGAACCGGTCGCGCGCGAGGGCGCGGTGTGGGTCGGCAACTGGGGTGATGGCGAGCGCACCGCGGAAATCGAGACCTTCCTGCTGGCGCCGGCGCAGCATGCCGGCGTGGCGCTGGACGTGCGCGGCGTCCGCTACCCCGAAGACGCGCTGGCGATGCTGCACCGTTACGGCGCACGGTTCCACGGCTGGGTCGCCAACGCCGACGTGCCGGCGCTGTTCGCCGGGCATCGTTTCACCGTGCACGTGCCGCGGCGCTACTACACCAGGATGCTGCCCGGCATCCCGACCATCCGTGTCTTCGAGTCGCTCGCCTGCGGACTCCCGCTGATCTGTGCACCCTGGAACGACAGCGAGGCGCTGTTCCGTCCGGGGCTCGACTACCTGGTCGCCGAGACCGGCGAGGCGATGGAGGCCCATATGCGGGCGGTGTCGAACGATGCCGATCTCGCCGGCGCCCTCGCCCGCTCCGGGCTGGACCGCATCCGCTCGCGCCACAGCTGCGAGGTACGCGCGGCCGAACTGCTTGGCATCGTGGCACGGCTCCACGCGCAGCGTGTCGCTGCCTGATGCGCATCGCGTTCTATGGATCGAGCCTGCTCTCCTCCTACTGGAACGGTGCGGCCACCTACTATCGCGGCCTGTTGCAGGCGCTGGCGGCCTATGGCCACGAGATCACCTTCTTCGAGCCGGACGCCTTCGACCGCCAGTCGCATCGCGACATCGAACCGCCCGGCTGGGCGAGGGTCGTCGTCTACCCCGCGACCGAGGCCGGGCTGCGCGCGGTTCTGCCGCGGGCGGCCGAGGCGGACATCGTGGTCAAGGCCAGCGGCGTCGGCGTCTACGACGACGAACTTCTGGCGGGTGTGCTGCAACACGCAGCCCACGACGCGCTGCTCGTGTTCTGGGACGTGGACGCGCCGGCGACGCTCGCGGTGCTGCGCGCCGAGCCCGAGCACGTCCTGCGCCGCGCCCTGCGGCAACTCGACCTGGTGCTGACCTATGGCGGCGGTCCGCCGGTTGTACAGGCCTACACGGCGCTGGGGGCACGGCGATGCGTGCCGATCTATAACGGCCTGGATCCGGCGACGCATTTTCCGGTGGCGCCCAACCCGTCCTTCGGTGCCGATCTCGGCTTCCTGGCGAACCGCCTGCCGGACCGGGAAGCGCGCGTGCAGACCTTCTTCCTCGAACCCGCTGCGTCCAGTCCGGCGCTACGGTTTCTCCTGGGCGGCTTGGGCTGGGACGACAAGCCGATGTCGGCCAACGTATCCAGGATCGGCCACGTGCCGACAGGGCAGCATAACGCCCTGAACTGTTCGGCACTGGCCGTGCTCAACGTCGCCCGCGACAGCATGGCGGAGGTCGGTTTCTCGCCGGCCACCCGCGTGTTCGAGGCGGCCGGCGCGGCGGCCTGCCTGATCACCGATGCGTGGGACGGCATCGAACTGTTCCTGCAACCGGACACCGAGGTTCTTGTGGCACGCGACGGCCAGGACGTGGCCGAACACCTCGCGTCCCTCACGCCGTCGCGCGCTCGCGCGATCGGACGTGCCGCTCGGGCCCGGTGCCTGGCGGAGCACAGCTACGCGCAACGTGCCGTGCAGGTGCACGCCTTGCTGACCGAAGCCTGGGCGCACAAGCGGGAAAGCGCTGCGGCATGACCGGCGCACGGTCCCATATCGTCGTCATCGGCCTGTCGCTGAGTTCGTCCTGGGGCAACGGCCACGCCACCACCTATCGCGCCCTGCTGCGCGCCCTGGCGGAGCGTGGGCACGACATCCTGTTCCTCGAATGCGACCGCCCCTGGTACGCCGCGCATCGCGACCTGCCGAGCCCGGATTTCTGCCGGCTGGCGCTTTACGACGACGTGGCCGACCTGCACGCCTACCGGCGCGACATCGAGCGCGCCGACCTCGTCATCGTCGGTTCCTACGTGGTCGATGGCGTGTCGGTGGCGCGGCTGGTGCGGCCCTGGGCGCGGCTGCTCGGCTTCTACGACATCGACACGCCGGTGACGCTCGCCATGCTGGATCGCGGCGAGGCCACCTACATTTCCGCGCAGGTGATCCCGCTCTACGACCTCTACCTGTCGTTCACCGGCGGTCCCACTCTGCGGCTTCTGGAACAGCGCTACGGCGCGCGGGCAGCACGGGCGTTGTTTTGCGCGGTCGATCCGTCGCTGTATCGTCCCGCTTCACGCCAGGCTGCGCTGCGCTGGCATCTCGGCTACCTCGGGACCTACAGCCTGGACCGGCAACCGATGCTGGAACGTCTGCTGCTGGTGCCGGCCCGCGCCGCGCCCGGACTGCGCTTCGTGGTGGCCGGCCCGCAATATCCCGACGCGATCGACTGGCCGGACAACGTCGAACGGATCGAGCACCTGCCGCCCGCGGACCACGCCGAGTTCTACAACAGCCAGGCCTGGACGCTGAACGTCACGCGCGCCGACATGGTGGCGGCGGGCCATAGTCCCAGCGTGCGGCTGTTCGAAGCCTCGGCATGCGCCACGCCGATCATCTCGGATTACTGGCCCGGATTGCACGATCTCCTGGCGATCGGGCGGGAGATCGTGGTTGCCGAGACGAGCGCGCAGGTGCTGGACTGCCTGCATTGGCCCGAGGACCGGCGACGCGCGATCGGACAAGCCGCGCGGGCGCGGGTGCTGGCCGCGCACACGGCGTCGCACCGTGCCCGCACGCTGGAGCATCTGATCGACAGCCTGGCAGCGGCGTCGATCACCGCGTAAGCGGACGCGCGACAGGTTGCTGAGATACGCCGCGCGGCCCTAGCAGGTTGGCGACAAGCGGCCGCCGTCAGGAAAGGTGGAACACGACCTTCACGCAGCCATCCTTCTTGTCGCGAAAGGTCTTGTACAGGTCGGGGCCGTCCGCAAGGTCGGTGCTGCGGTTGGTGATCAGGAAGGTGGGGTCGATGGTGCCGTCCTGGATCAGCTTGGTCAGTGGCGCCAGGTAGCGTTTGACGTGCGTCTGCCCGGTCTTGATCGTCAGGCCTTTTTGCACCACGGCCGCCATGTTGAACGGGATCGGCCCGGCATACACACCCGGCACGGAGATGATGCCGCCCGGACGCACCGCGATCACCATCTGCTCCAGCGCGTAGGGACGCTGCATGCTGGTCAGCGTCTCCTGCACCGTGCTCAGCACGCCCATCAGTCCGTGGGCGCCGTGCGCCTCCATGCCGACGCAGTCGATCACCGCGTCCGCACCCTCGCCCTTGGTGATTTCGTTTATGCGCTCGAGCACGTCTTCCTTGGTGAAGTCGATGATGTCGGTGGCGCCGGCCTGGCGGGCCATGGTGATGCGTTCCGCTACCGACTCGATCGCGATGACGCGCGCGGCGCCCATGACGATCGCCGACTTGATGGCGAACAAACCGACCGGTCCGGCACCCCAGACGGCGATGATGTCGCCGCCGGTGATGTCGCAATGCTCGGCACCTTGCCAGCCGGTCGGCAGGATGTCGGACAGGAACAGCACCTGCTCGTCCGTCATGCCCTCGGGCACCTTCATCGGCGCCACGTCGGCCATCGGCACGCGGACGTATTCCGCCTGGCCTCCGGCGTAACCGCCGGTCAGGTGCGAGTAGCCGAACAGGCCGGCAGTGGGATAGCCGAACACCTTGGCGGCCATGGCACCGTTGCGGTTGGACCGTGTGCAGCAGGACCAGTTGCCCAGCTTGCACTGCCGGCACTCGCCGCAATTGATGTTGAACGGCACCAGAAGGCGATCGCCCTTCTTATACTTGTGGTCGGGCGACCCGACCTCGACCACTTCGCCCATGAACTCGTGGCCGAGAATGTCGCCGCTTTCCATCGTCGGCATCTGCCCATCCATCAGGTGCAGATCCGAGCCGCAGATCGCACAGCTGGACACTTTCAGGATGACGTCGCGCGCGTCTTCGATCTTGGGGTCGGGTACGCTATCGCAGCGTATGTCGCCTTTGCCGTGCCAGCACAAAGCTTTCATGTGTTCAACTCCGGGCGGCACGGGCGCAGCGCCCGGTCGCGGTTCAATCGGATGGTTGGCCAGATGGCCATACCAACTACGCCGGACTGAACGGTCCAGCGTGGCAGTTAGCCAAATGACGAGGGCGTTACCTCAGCTTTCGTGTTCGCTGTCATCGCGATCACCGCCGAGCGGCAGGCGGCCAGGCAGCGCTGCAACGACGGCCTGGCGTTCCTCATCCGTCATCGCGGTCCAGCCCGCAATCTCTCGCAGGCTGCGCAGGCAGATAAGGCATCGCCGGCCGGTGTCGTCGAGGCTGCAGCGCCCCGTGCAGGGCGAGGCCAACGCTTGCGGCATGCACGTTCCCTCGTCGCCTGGACGCCCAGGCTATGGCGAACGCTACACAGTGTAAAATCGAGGCCTGGAACAACCCTTGGCTGTTGCGCTGCGGTAGGCGGGCTGGTCTGATGCGTCATGGACAGGCTGAACCCGGCACTCGCCCCCGACCCCGAGGCGCCGCTGGCGACCGGTTCGGGCCCTCTGCGGCAGACGGCGTTGGGCGTGCTGGCGGTGATGGTGGTGGCCGGCGGCTGGATCAGGTTCAACGACCGCATCGCGTCGGTGATGCCGGCCCTGGCCGCACCGTCGACCGTGCTGACCGATCGCGCGGCCGGCGATGGCGACATGATACGCGGACTGGTTGAGCTGGGCCTGTTGCCGTCGACGGCAACGGCGGCGGCGGTCGCTTCCATGGGCCTGCCGCCCCAGGAGGCCGCCGTGCTGGCAGCGGCCGTGCAGCGGGGCCGGGTCCGCCTGGCGCGTCTGCCGCTGTTCGATGCCGGACCGGTCGATGCGAATGCTCTCGACGCCGCCGGCACGCGGAGCGTTCAGGTCAGCGCGGGCGGCTATACGAGCCTCGTCCGGCTGACCCGGCAGCCGGTGGTGGTGACGCTGCCGATCGGACCGGTGGGCTCGGTCCTGTTCCGCACGGCCGGCGGCGGCGAGGTCGCCATCGGTGCGCTGACCCTGGATGGCCCGGTCCGGTTCCCGACCCTGCAGGTGGGGCAGCAGCTGGACGTGGGGGTGATCGCACAATGAAGGGGCTGATCCCCGCCGCCACGCGGCTGATGCCGGTGATGATGCTGGCCTTCCTGACGCTGGCCACGGTGCAGATCATCCTGCAACTGCACCTGTCGCCAGTGCACATGCTATCTGTCATGCTGTCCTGGCTGACACGCCTGGGGCCGCTCTACGTGGCGGGCAGCGCCCTGTGCTGGACGGCAGCGGCGGGCGGTCTCGCCTTTGAACGGCGTGAGAGCCTGGCCGTTCGCCGCGCCCTGGCGATTGGGCGGAAACACCGCAGGCAACGAGGGTGGATGATGGATGTTCTGGCCCGGCTGACCAACCGCGCGGTGCTCGAGGATCTGCTCGCCAAGCAGGACAAGGTCACCGTCATCGACGCCCAGGCGCTGGCGGCGACGCTGCGCGCCCAGGTGATCGGCCAGGACCAGGTATGCGAGGACATCGCCGGCCAGCTGCGCCGGCGCCTCGCCCTGCAGGTGCGCGGCAAGCCGGTCGGCATCTTTCTGCTAGCCGGGCCGCCCGGCACCGGCAAGACCTACCTCAGCAAGCGTCTGGCGGCAGCGCTCGACCGAAAGCTGCTGCATTTCGACATGACGCAGATGAGTTCGCCGCACGCCGCCACCCAGCTGTTCGGATCGCCGAAGGGCTATGTCGGCTCGGACACGTTCGGCAAGCTGACCGGCGGTCTGAAGGAAACCCCGGACGCGCTGGTGCTGCTCGACGAGATCGAGAAGGCGCACCCTGACGTGTTCAAGAAGTTTCTGACCGCCTGGAACGATGGCCATGTGACCGAGGCTTCGACCGGCGCGCAGGTTTCCACCACGCGGGCGATCTTCATGCTGACCTCGAACATCGCGACCGAGGCGTTGACCGAGATTGCCGAGCGGTATGCAGCCGACCCTGACGCGATGCGGTCGGCGTCGGTGGACGCACTCAAGCTCGCGGGGTTCGCGCCGGAGGTGCTGAACCGCATCGACCGTATCTTCGTGTTCCGGGCACTGACCGGGCTCGACATCGCGCGGGTGGCGGCCCTGGAGATCGAGGCGATGATCGGCAGCTACGGTCTGGAAATCGCAGCCGGCGGCATCGACCCGATGCTGCTGCTGGAGATCATGCAGAAGCAGGACCGGCTGGGCCAGGGTGCGAGCGCGCGCGACCTGGTGCGCTCCATCGAGGAGATGGTGAGCGACGGGCTGATCGAGGCGCGACAGAAAGGAGCGCGCTGCGTGCGGCTGGAGCGCGGCGAGGACGGCATCGTCACCCGCGTCGCCGATCTGCGGGCGCCGGTGCCGGAACGCCTGACGGCCAGCCCGTGACCGGGGAGCATGGCCGTCGGTGATCGGCCGGCTCTGGCGTCGCGCTCCCGCCTGGCGGCTGTGCCTGGTGGCCGCCATCGCGTTCACCGCGCTGGCGGCGATGTTTCCGCCCACCTTGCCGCACGGCACGCCTGCCCTGCCCGCATCGGCGCCAGACGCCTCGGCCCATTACGTGCCGCAGGCCGACCCCGCGCCGCCCGGCTACGCGGCCATTGCCCAGTTGCCGCTCGGCGTCGGGCGGCAGGGCGTCGTGCCGTTTGCCGGGCGCCGGCTACCGCTCCCCGTCGGGTCTTGGCAGGCGCTGGTGCTGATACGCGACAAGGGCGAGGCGGCGGTCCAGCTGATCCTGCTGGCCCGGATCCAGGGCGACCGCCTGACCGGCCTGATCCAGGCCGCCGCCCCCGATGCGCTGAGCCACGCTGCGGGCCTGATCGGCAAGCTGGGGCAATGCCCCGATGCCGGGATCATCGCCGGCGAAACGCCGCCGGCGCCATCGGCGCAGGCCCCGTTCGCGCACGAATGCTGGACGCTGTCGGGCGTGAGGATGGCGACGGGTGCCAGCGCCCAGGACACGTTGATCCAGCGCGGTCTCGATCGTCTGAAGCAGCTCGGGATTGCGATGCCGGACCATATGCTGGCGCTGCACTACCTGCGGTCCAGCGAGACCGGGTGGATGGTGACGACGATGTATCTTCAGGATCGGCGCGGCCCGGACCAGCCGGTGGACCGGCGCGTGGTGGCCTGGTGCAGGAAGTTCGCGACGCTGCTGCACCAGGGCTTCGACGGATCGCTTCCTGAGGGCGCGTTGACCCAATCATCGGCCCGCGACCCGGGCTGAGGCTGCGTCCGACCGGAGCGACATTCCGGCCCGGACACTCGACACCCGTAGACGAAATCACCGGAGTTCGCCGATGCCACCCACCAGAACCACCATGGCCACCGTATGCTTGGCCGCGTTGCTCGCCGGCACCGGCGCGGCGCGTGGCACCGACGACGCGGCACCCGCTCGCGACGAAAAAGGCAGCCCGGCCGCGAAGACGCCGCAGTTCAAGTCGCTGCAAAAGGCGACCGACGGCTCGGTCACGGTGCGCGGCCAGAAGATCGAGTACCAGGCGGTGGCCGGCACGCTGGTCGTGCATCCGAAGGCCTGGGACGATTCGGAGGCGGCAAGCGGAATGTCGTCCGCCGCCGACGACAAGAACCCGACCGCGGAAGCGGCGATGTTCTACGTGGCGTATGTCCGCAAGGGCGTGCGGCCGGAGACCCGACCGATCACGTTCGTCTATAACGGCGGCCCGGGCTCGGCCACCGTCTGGCTGCACATGGGGGCGCTGGGACCGCGCCGCGTGGTGACAGCCGACGACACACACACCGATGCGGCGCCCTACCAGCTCGTCAACAACGACGACAGCCTGCTGGACGCGACCGACCTCGTGTTCATCGACGCGCCCGGCACCGGTTTCGGCAGGATCGCCGGCCACGACAAGGAGAAGGCGTTCTACGGCACCGACCCGGACGCGGATGCCTTTACCAGCTTCATCGCCCAATTCCTGGCGCGCAGCGGACGCTACAACTCGCCGAAATACCTGTTCGGCGAAAGCTACGGCACCACCCGGTCTGCGATCGTGGCCGCCAAGCTGCAGGCCGACAAGAACATCGACCTGAACGGCATCATGCTGCTGTCGCAGATCCTCGACTACGACAACAGCATCGACGGGCCGCAATACAACCCGAGCGTCGACCAGCCCTACATCCTGGCGCTGCCGAGCTTCGCCGCTACCGCGTTCTACCACCACAAGCTCGCGAACCAGCCGCCGGACCTGCGTCGTTTTCTGACCGAGGTCGAGCATTTCGCGCTGACCGATTACGCCAGCGCGCTGCAGCAGGGCACTGCGCTGGACGACGCCGAACGCGACCGTGTGGCGGCAAAGCTGCACGACTACACCGGCCTGCCGGTCGACTACATCAGGAAAGCCGATTTGCGGGTGAACGGCGGGCAGTTCGAACAGACCCTGCTCGGCGCGCAGGACCTCGACACCGGGCGGCTCGACAGCCGCTTTTCAGGCCCGGCGATGGACCCGCTGGCGGAACGGCCGGATTACGACCCGCAATCGGCGGCGATGTCCTCGGCCTACCTGTCCGTCTTCAACGACTATGTCCGCCATGTGCTGCGCTACGGTGACGGTGTCACGCCCCCAGAGCCCTACCTCGAATACAAGGCGAGCGCGCACAACATACGCGACTGGAGCTTCACGCATCAGCCGCCGAACGCCGAGCGCCCGGTCCGCGGTGCGCCGAACGTGCTGCCGGATCTCGCGGCCGCGATGAAGTCGAACCCCAAGCTGAAGGTGCAGCTGAACCAAGGCTATTTCGACCTCGGCACGCCGTATTTCGAAGGGGTGTGGGAAATGCGGCATTTGCCGATACCCAAGGCCCTGGCCGGGAACATCGAGATCAAGCATTACGAGTCGGGGCACATGGTGTACGCGCACGAGGCGTCGCTGAAGCAGTTGCACGACAACGCGGCGGACTTCATTCGGCGCACCGGAAACGTCAGGAACTGAGACGAAGGCAAGGTCTGCTTTTTTGAAAAGCAGCAAAAAACTTTTGATCGTGCTGTCGCGGAGCTTCTACAAAGCGCGCCCAGTTACCAAATTTTCTAAAAACCTTGCCTTTCCTGCGTCAAGGTCCTTTCACCACCTCGCCGCCCTTCATGACGAAAACCACGTGTTCCAGGCGCCTTACGTCGGTGAGCGGGTCACCATCGACGGCCACCATGTCGCCGAAGCGGCCGGGGGCGATGGCGCCCACATCGTGCGTGCGGTCCAGCGCCTCGGCGGCACTCTTGGTGGCCGCCACGATCGCCTCCATCGGCGTCATGCCCCACTCGACCATCTTGGCGAATTGCCGGGCGTTGTCGCCGTTCGGGTAGACGCCCCCGTCGGTGCCGAACAGCATCTTCACGCCGGCGGCGTGCGCGGCGCGGAACGTCTCGCGCTGCTTGCGGCCAATCTCGCGCTCCTTGGCCAAGCTTTCGGGATACACGCCGTTCTTCGCACCCTCGGCCAGAATGTAGTCGTCGTTGTAGATGTCCATGTCGAACCAGGCGCCGTGTTGCTTGGCCAGGGCGAAGCTTTCGGCGTTGGCAAGGCTGGCATGTTCGATGGTGTCTACGCCGGCGCGCAGCGCGTCGTTGATGCCTTCGGTACCGTGCGCGTGCACCGCCACACGCAGCCCCAGCATATGCGCTTCCGAGACGATGGCCTGCATTTCCGCCAATGATACCTGTTGCGCGCCGACCTTGTCGGTCTTGGAGAGCACGCCGCCGGTGCCGCAGAACTTGATCACTTCGGCCCCGTATTTGCGCATGCGCCTGACCGCCGCACGATAGGCATCGGGGCTGTCTGCGATTTGCGGGCTGGGCACCGTGATCGAGGGCGGGAACTCGGTGGCGTCGCAATGGCCGCCGGTCGAGCCGAGTGCGTAGGTGGCGGGCACGATGCGCGGTCCCGGGATGTAGCCGTGCTCGATGCCCTGTTTGAGCGCGACGTCGCTGAAGAACGACGAGCCGACGTTGCGTACGGTCGTGAAGCCCGCCTCCAGGGTCTTCTTGGCGTTTGCCACGCCCACCACTGTCCAGAACGCGTCGGTGTACTCCAACCCACGATAGCCGGACAGCGTGGGGTCGGCCGTCAGGTGCACGTGCATGTCGATCAGCCCCGGCACCAGCGTCCTCTCGCCCAGGTCGATGCGCCGCGCCCCATCGGGAACCGGGTCGCCTTGGCGGCCCACGCTGGCCACCCGCCCGTCATGGATGACGACCTGCACCCGGTCCAACGTCGTACCGGCCAGCACGTCGACCATGTGGCCGGCACTGACCACGACGGTGTCGGCCAGGGCCGGGGCAGCCATGACATAGATGAACAAGGCCGCAATGCTGTATCTGTTCAAACGCGTTGCCCTTCCCACAAGCAGGCCTACCCGCCCGCACAACCCTGAATGCCGCGAACCCGTCTGCCCGTCCAGCCAGGCGTCTCCCGTGCGAAACAAGAGTCTTTTCGGCTCTCTTTGGCAGATGACGGCTTCCCTGCCGAACCTTGCCTACGCAATTGGCCACCTGTACAGCTCGTGCGAAAGGACCAGCACGATGTGGCAGCAACAATCGGCCCCGGCGCCCGACCCGACCCGCGACGACCAGTCCAGCCTGCCCGCCTGGACCTACCAAGACGCGGACTTCCTCCGAGCCGAGGAGGACCAAGTGTTCCGGGCGTCCTGGCAGATCGTCTGCCATCTCAGCGACATCCCCACGGCCGGCGCCTACCACACGTTCGAAATGTTCGGCGAGACCATCGTGGTCGTGCGCGATGCCGATCTGCGGCCGCACGCCTTCTACAACGTATGCCGGCACCGCGCGGCGCGGCTGCTGGACGGCGATACCGGCCAGTGCGGCAGCCGCATCGTCTGCCCCTATCACGCCTGGACCTACGGGCTGGATGGCCGGTTGCTGGGCATGCCGGGCCGTCAGGCCTTTGCGCATGTCGACCTCGCAGCGCACGGTCTGACACCGGTCGAACTCGAGGTGTATCGCGGCTTCGTCTTCGTCCGCATGGCGGGTGGCGGGCCAGGCGTCGGGGAGATGATGGCGCCCTACGACGCGGAACTCGCGCATTACCGGCTGGAGGAACTGGTGCCGCTCGGCCGGGTGACGCTGCGCGAGCGCGCGGTCAACTGGAAGAACGTCGGCGACAACTACTCGGACGCGATGCACATACGGGTGGCTCATCCCGGGCTGACCCGGCTGTTCGGCCGGGGCTACGGCGTCGAATCGCGGCCATGGGTGGACAAGATGTGGGGGATGCTGCTGGACGAGCCGTCCCACTCGCTGTCCGAGCGGCTGTACCAGAGATACCTGCCGGAGGTGGACCACCTGCCGCCGGAGCGCCGCCGGCTGTGGAGCTACTACAAGCTGTGGCCGAACATCGCCTTCGACGTGTACCCGGACCAGGTGGATTTCATGCAGAGCATCCCGATCTCGCCGACCCGCACGATCATCCGGGAGATCGCCTACGTGATACCGGATTCGCGGCGGGAGATGCGTGCGGTGCGCTACCTGAACTGGCGCATCAACCGCACCGTCAGCCTGGAGGACAAGGCGTTGATCGAGCGGGTACAGCACGGCATGGCGTCGCGTAGCTACACGGTCGGACCGCTGGGCGATGGCGAGGTCAGCCTGTTGAGCTTCGGCCGGCGCCTGCGCGAACTGATCCCGCAGGCGCGCCTGCACCACGCGCCGCGCCCCGGCTGGTGGCAGGCTGGCGCGCCGCCCGGCACCGTGCAAGCGGGCGGGGCTGGCTGAGGTGGCCCGCCTCACACGCCGGGCGGTCATCGTCGGCGGCGGCCATAACGGGCTGGTCTGCGCATTCTACCTGGCGCGCGCCGGGATGGACGTGACGGTCTGCGAGCGTCGCGGCGTGGCGGGCGGTGCCGCGGTGACGGAAGAGTTCCATCCAGGGTTCCGCAACTCGGTCGCCAGCTACACCGTCAGCCTGCTGCACCAGCGGGTGATCGACGACATGGGGCTCCAGGATGCGCAGGGGCTGCGCATCCTGGAGCGTCCGATCGCGAACTTCCTGCCGACCGAGGACGGCCGCTACCTGAAGCTGGGCGGCGGGCTGGCGCGGACGCAGGCGGAGGTGGCGAAGTTCTCGGCGCGCGATGCCGAGTCGCTGCCGCGCTACTACGCCATGCTGGACGATGTGGGCGACGTTTTGCGTCGGCTGGCGATGGAGACGCCGCCCAACCCGCAGGACGGGCTGCGCGGTCTGTCGCGCACGCTGCGCCAGGGCAACATGCTGCGCCGGCTCGGCACCCGGCAGCAACGCGACCTGCTGGACCTGTTCACCAAGAGCGCGCGCGACTTCCTGGATTCCTGGTTCGAGAGCGACCCGATCAAGGCGGCGCTCGGCTTCGATGCGATCGTCGGCAACTACGCAAGCCCGGACACGCCGGGTTCGGCCTACGTGCTGCTGCACCACACCTTCGGCGGCGTGAACGGCAAGAAGGGCAGTTGGGGCCACGCGGTCGGCGGCATGGGGGCGATCACCCAGGCCATGGCGCGCGCCTGCGAGGCGGCCGGCGTGCAGATCCGGCTCGACTGCCCGGTCGAGCAGGTGCTGGTGCAGGGTGGCCGCGCCACCGGCGTGCGGCTGGGGAACGGCGAGCAGGTCGAGGCGCCGCTGGTCGTCTCGAACCTCAACCCCAAGCTGCTGTTCCAGCGCCTGGTCGATCCCGCGATGCTGGACGACGATTTCCTGCGCCGCATACGGGGCTACAAATGCGGGTCCGGCACGTTCCGGATGAACGTGGCGCTGAGCGCGCTGCCGGATTTCACCTGCCTGCCCGGCTCGGCCGCCGCCGAGCACCATGCCAGCGGCATCGTGCTGGCGCCGACGCTGGACTACATGGACCGCGCCTACCAGGACGCCAGGCGCTTCGGCTGGTCGCGCGCGCCGATCGTGGAGATGCTGATCCCCAGCACGATCGACGATACGCTGGCGCCGCCCGGGCAGCACGTGGCCAGCCTGTTCTGCCAGCAGGTGGCGCCGGTGCTCGACCGCGACTGGGCGGACGCGCGCGAGGAAGTGGCCGACCTGATGATCGAGACGGTCAACCGCTGGGCGCCCAACTTCAAGCAATCGGTGCTGGGCCGTGTCAGCCTCTCGCCCGCCGACCTCGAGGAGAAGTTCGGCCTGGTCGGCGGCGACATCATGCACGGCAACATGTCGCTCGATCAGCTGTGGTCGGCGCGGCCGATCCTGGGCCATGGCAGCTATCGCGCGCCGATCGGCGGGCTGTACCAGTGTGGTGCGGGCACCCACCCGGGCGGCGGCGTCTCCGGCATGCCGGGCTACAACGCCGCGCGCGAGATCCTGCGCGACTGCAAGCCGCTCGCGCGGTGGCGGCTGGCGATGACCGGGCACTGATCCGGACCTGCCGCGTTGTCTCGGCTCACGCAGCAGGAGCATCGCGATGCGTTCCAACAAGCTTGGCCGGACCGGGTTGTTCGTCTCCGAACTCTGCCTCGGCACCATGACCTTCGGCGGCGGCGGCGGGATGTGGGGGCAGATCGGCTCGCTGCAGCAGGCCGACGCCGAGCGCCTGGTCGGCCGGGCCATCGAGGCCGGCATCAACTTCATCGACACGGCGGACGTCTATGCCGAGGGCGTGTCCGAACAGATTACCGGCCAGGCGCTGCGCAACCTGAAGGTGCCGCGCGAGAGCGTGGTGGTGGCGACGAAGTGCTTCGGGCCGACCGGGCCGGGGATGAACGAGCGCGGCAACGCGCGCCCGCACGTCATCGACGCGGTCAAGGCCAGCCTGAAGCGCCTGCAGCTCGACCATATCGACCTCTACCAGATCCACGGCTTCGACCCGGCGACCCCGATCGAGGAGACGGTGCGCGCGCTCGACACGCTGGTGCAACACGGTCACGTCCGTTACGTGGGGGTGTCGAACTGGGCGGCCTGGCAGATCGCGCTGGCACTGGGCATCGCCGAGCGGCACGGCCTGGCCCGGTTCGAGAGCCTGCAGGCCTATTACACGGTGGCCGGCCGCGACCTGGAGCGCGAGATCGTGCCGATGCTGCGCCACGAAAGCGTGGGGCTGATGGTGTGGAGCCCGCTGGCCGGCGGCCTGCTGAGCGGCAAGTACTCGCGGGAGGACGAGACGAAGGGAGACGGCCGGCGCGCCAGCCTCGACTTCCCGCCGGTCGATCGCGAGCGCGCCTATGCCTGCATCGACGCGATGCGGCCGATCGCGGAAGGGCGCGGCGTGTCGGTGGCGCAGGTGGCGCTGGCCTGGCTGCTGCACCAGCGCGTCGTCAGCAGCGTCATCATCGGCGCCAAGCGCGTGGATCAGCTGGACGACAACATCGCCGCAACCGAGGTGTCGCTGACGGATGGGGAGCTGGACGCGCTGGCGGCGGTGAGCGCGCTGCCGCCGGAATATCCCGGCTGGATGTTCGAACGGCAGGGCGCCGGGCGCGCCAAGCAGCTGGCCGAAGCCGGCCGCCCGAACGCGCGGTAGGATCCCGCGTCCCGAATGTCTGGCCGGTCTGGCTTATTCCGGGCCGGACACTAAGCTCGCCGAAAAAGCATCGGGGACGTTCGAATGATCCTGTGGAAGCGTGAACTCGCGCACTACCCCGCGACCGGGCCGCGCCAGCTCCAGCTCGGCCTCGTGGTCCTGATCACGGTCGCGCTGTACTACGCGCTCTACGTCGGCAGCGGGGTGATACCGCTGGTGATGCGCGACCTGCACATGCCGTTCACCTACCTCGTCGGGCTGCTGGCGCTGGCCAATCTGCTGGGGGCGTTCGCCTCGCTGCTGGCCGGGCTGTCGGACCGGTTCGGCCGCGCCAACCTGGTGGTCTACGGGCTGCTGGTGGTGGCGCTGCTGACCGCGTTTGCCATGCCCGCCGTGCACGACAAGTTCGGCTTCGCGGCGCTGTCGGTCGTCGTCGGCTTCGTGGAGGGCATCATCCTGGTGGCGACCCCGGCGCTGATCCGGGACTTCTCGCCGCAGGTCGGGCGCGCCACGGCCATGGGGTTCTGGACCATCGGGCCGGTGCTGGGCAGCCTGATGACCAGTGCGGTGAACAGCGCCACCCTGCCGAGCCACCCGGACTGGCGCAGCCAGTTTGTGTTCTGCGGCGCCTTCTGCCTGCTGGTCTGGGTGGCGGCGCTGTTCCTGCTGCGCGAGCTGCCGGCCGCGTTGCGCGACCAGGTGATGGTGAACGAGCGCGACCGGGTGCTGAACGAGCGGCTCGCGGCTTCGGGCCACATCGACCTCGACCCGCGCAGCCCGTGGCTGCAGATGCTGCGGGCGGACGTGATCGGCTCGGCACTCGGCGTGTCGCTGCTGCTGCTGGTCTACTACACGACCGTCGCATTCGGGGTGATCTACCTCGTGACGGTGTTCGGCTTCACCCCGGCGCGCGCCAACAGCCTGCTGAACTGGAGCTGGGCCGCGAACGCGGTGGCGCTGATCGTGGCCGGGCGCTGGTCCGACGCGTTGCGGGTGCGCAAGCCGTTCATGCTGGTGGGCGGCCTGGGTGCGGCCGCGATGATCGTGGTGTTCCTGGGGCTGGGCCGGTCGGGCGCCGGTGCGCCGTCATTCGCGATCATGGCGCTGATCGGCGGCGGTATCTCGGTCCTCATGGGCGGTGCCTACGCCACCTGGATGGCCAGCTTCACCGAGATGATCGAGGCGCACAACCCGGCACTGACCGCCACCGGCCTTGCGATCTGGGGCTGGTTGCTGCGGCTCGTGGTGACCGGCTCGTTCCTGGCGCTGCCGCACGTCGTCGACACCGTGACGCCGCTGGTGGAGGCAGGGCCTACGATGGCGCGCTACAGCAAGCTGCATGCGGCGGGGGCCGCCATCCCGCCCGACCTGCTTGCGGGCGTGCAGGAGATCGCCCGGGCCGCCATGATGGCGCCTGGCCAGTGGCAGGCCTGGTACAGGGTGTGCGGCCTGGGTGCGCTGGCCTTCGTGGCGTTGATCCTCGGCATGAAAGGCCGCTGGAGCCCGGCGCGTGCGCGCGCCGACGAGGCCGCGCACGACGCCGAGGTGGAGCGCGCACTCACGGCGCAGGGTTAGGGGTGGAAAAGGCCTTCTTTGGGGAAAAGAAGCAAAAAACTTTTGGTTATGCTGTCGCGGAGGTTTCTGCAGACATCCGACCAGTAACCAGTTGGCGCATTCTTGCGAGGTGACGTGGTGGAGCAGTTTGCCAAAGCAGGTTGTAGTGTGTGCCAGGGTGCGTGCGTTCCTTTCTCGGCCAGGTTTTAGGTGTGGAGAAGGCCTGCTCGATCGGGTTCAGGTCGGGGCTGTAGTGTGGCAGCCAGCAAAGTCGGGCGGAAAAGCGAAGCATTCTCCGCCACAGGAAGCGTGCAGCGGAAAAGTTGCGTCCATAGCCGAAAGCTTCGGAGGACCAAACGTGCCATGAACCAAGTCGTGTAGCGTGTCTGTCGAGAGTCAGAAGCGGCGGAAGGCGCTGCGCTTTTCCGCCCTACGCTTGCTACCGGCACAACGTGCTCGTGCGACATCAGCGCCTTGACCCCGAGGCTGCGCGACCACAGCCGCCAGCAGATCCTGCGCCACGTCGCCGTCCAGCAGGCGGTCGCGGTTCTTGCTGAAGGTGCTGGCGTCCCAGACCGGCGCGTCCATCGACAAGCCCACAAACCAGCGGAACAGCAGGTTGTAGTCCAGCTGCTCCATCAGCTGCCGTTCGGACCGGATGGAGTAGAATGCCTGCAGCAGCAATGCCCGCAGCAGCTTTTCCGGCGCGATGCCGGGGCGCCCCCACCCGCGCATACAGCCCGTCGAACTCCGGTGACAGCACGTCGAGTGCCTCGTCCACCACGGCGCGGATCAGCCGAAGCGGATGGTTCGCAGGCACTCGCGCCTCGCAACTCACGTAGCTGAACAAGGCACCTGTCTGCTCGTCGCCGCCCCGCATCACCGTTCTCCGCTGTCATCCCAGCGACTCACGTCCGACGATTACCAGCGAGAAGTTTTTCAGCAGCCTGCTGGCATTCGTTGCACGGCCGGCCGCTCCGTAGTTCATTCCGTAACGGCTGGGCGAGTGCCAGGCGTCCAGGAATGCCGACAAGTCAGTCTCACGCGCCGGGTCACTGCACCTCTCATGCGAAGGGAGTTCCTTCCGATGCCCCTCAAGATCAGTCCCGCGACCGGCGCGGAGTTCCAGGTCACCGGCGACCCGACTTGGCCCAGCATCAGGTTCAAAACCGACGGAACTGGGCAGCACGTATGCAAATGGAAGATTGCTTGGCTGACCTTCAGCCAGTCCGGCACGGAGACGACGGCCGCGAACGAGTGGGACGCCAGGCGACCATCTCCAACTACGGCGGCACGCTGACGGTTGAGGCCAGCTCCGCCGCGGGCTCCGCCACGGTCTCGGTCAAGATCAAGGGGACCAACCCGCAGGCCGCCGACGTCACCACCTACGTCCAACTCAAGCATGCTGACGGATTCGACAAGATTCTTTCCCACAAGTCTAAAATGAGGCACTCCAACATGTCAGGGGAGCCCATCAATTCGTTCGACAATGGCTACGGAATGGCCCAGCTCACCAGCCCGCCGCCGTCCTACGACGAGGTCTGGAATTGGAAGCTCAACGTGGACAGCGGGATCAAGCTGTTCGGCCAGAAGGTCTCAACCGCGAAGACCTACCTGTCGCAGAACGGCACCTACACGGCGGACCAACTCCAGTATGAGGCGGTGTGCCGGTAGAACGGCGGCAGCTATCACGCCTGGGACGCAACCGCGAAGGCGTGGGTGCGAAACCCGAACGTGCTGTGCGACTCCCAAACCGGCAACATCGGCTGGGACATGACCGTTGCCAAGAACAATGGGAAGTCGGAAGCCGACCTCCATAAGCGGGATGCGGCGAGCTACAGGTCGGCGCCGGCTAGCAATGCCCATTGGCGGTACTATGGAGTTTGCTCTGCGGACGCGGTGCTTCGTTAGGACCTTTTGCAAAATTGCCCCCGCTCTGGCAGCTTGCGCCTTGCTCGCTCCTCAGGCGAGGGCTCAAGGTGGACCGGCAATCGAACAGGACTGGAAGACGGTGATGCTGCCGTCGGGTCGGACGGTCAGGCTGTCGAGCGGGCCGGAGACGACGACGCTAACCCTCAGCCAGGCTCAGGGAGCGCCTGTCTCGGTCGAGCTGGACCGGGACCAGGACGTGGCACCGTCCGCCCCGCTACTCGACCTCGCCGCGATTGCGGAGGTCGAAGGCCGCGCCTTCATCATAACGGACGGCTATCCCTCCGTGCCCGGCGGGCTCTCGTACTGCCGCGCCGGCGAGGAGCAGTTCCTGCGCGTGCTCGTGGTCTCCGGGCAGCTCCTGCGGCAAATGCTGCGCCTGAAGCTGGCGAGCTGCCGCGACAACGTGGAACTGGCATCCGACGGCCTGCGATGGGCGCCCGACAGCATGACCCTGTCCGTCCACTGGCTCTTCGCTCCCGGAACCGACCAGCAACCTGCCACCCAGGAGTACAATATCGACCCATCCGGCATCCCGACGCTCCTGCCGAAGCAGTAGTCCGGCAGACGCGCGCCGCGGCGCCCGGCGGGCGGGACGCAAGCCCGCTCCATCAAGGCCGCAGCCCCTGCACAAACCGTGTGACTGACCGAGCGCATCTTTGCAACACCTGCTCAATCGGGTT
The DNA here is from genome assembly GCA_964244615.1 of uncultured Acetobacteraceae bacterium. GTDB lineage: Bacteria > Pseudomonadota > Alphaproteobacteria > Acetobacterales > Acetobacteraceae > BOG-908. The sequence continues at coordinate 56,516 of CAXTJP010000002.1, read as the reverse complement.
CAGGTCCGGGCTGTAGGGGGGCGGGAACACCAGCCGCGCGCCAACAGCGCGGATGGCGGCACGGACAGCGTCGCCCTTGTGACTGCCGAGATTGTCGAGGACGACGATATCGCCTGCAATTAGCGTCGGGATCAGCGCCTGGCTGACATAGGCCAGAAAGCTTCTGGCGTTGATCGGGCCGTCGAACATGCATGGGGCATCGATCCGATTGCAGCGCAAGCGGCACCGAACGTCACCGCGTCGGCGAATCCCTGATTCAAGACAAAATCATCCCGCTCTAGAAGATGATCCCGCCTTCCAGCAAGCCGCGGAATTGCGTGTTCTGGTCGCCGTTATGGCCGAAGCCGTCGCCGTCCTGCAGGCTGGTGACGGCCACCACCGACGCGTCGGCGCGTACGAAGAAGTGGTTGATCGTGTAGGTGGGCGTGAGGGTGAACGAGAACGCGCCGCTGCCTGCGCCGTAGAGCAGGTTGGTGGCGTTGCTGTCGTTGGCGCTGCCGTCGGTCTGTATGTACTCCGCGCGGGCGGCCAGCTGTATCTTCGGGGTGAACACGTAATTGGCGATGACCGCGCCGGAATAGGTGTTGGCGCTCTTGAGGATGCCGATCGACTGGTTGGCATCCACGTGGCTGTACTGAAGGTAGGGGGTGATGGTGAGCGGCGCGTTGTTGTAGGTGTAGATCAGGTTGTAGATCGAGCTGTTGTTCTGCGCGAGCGGTGTGGCGATCGTGCCGTAACCGGTACGGCCGAGGTTGCCGCCGGCGGCGAACACCAGCGTGTTGGTGGGGTTGATGACCCAGGTAGCCGAGCCGGACAGCCAGTTGTAGCGGTCGGAGTAGTAGCCGTCGTTCAGCGACAGGCTGAGGGTGACCGGCCCGACCGTGTAGTTGGCCTGCACGCCGCGGCTGACGGCGGGCTCCTGGTTCCAGAGCAAGCCACGCTCGATGTTGAAGTTCTCGAAATCGAAGGTGTACTCGGCGCCGATCAGCGTCGGCAGCTTGCCGGCCTCGATCGAGAAATTGCCCGTGGGCACGATCTTCAGGAAAGCCTGCGGCACGGCGCTGAAGAAGTTGTGCAGCGCGTTGCTGGTGTCGGTCAGGTGGCTGTAGGGCGTCCCGAGGTCGGGAATGGAGTACGCGCCGACCTGGGCGTAGAATTGGATGACGCCGTCGATCTTCTGGATGAAGACCTGCCCGTTGCTGATGTCGGCCAGGCCCGTCTTGTCCGTCTGGACCGCGTTGCTCTGCACCAGGCCCAAGCCCGACAGCACGCCGTCCACGTACCACTTGCCGAGCACGCCGGTGTCGAGCGCGGTGGGCGGCGAGCTGAAGGCGAGCGAACCCGCCATGCCGGGCACGGGCAACGTCACCGTGGCAGGGGCGGCCGGAGCCGAGGATGCGGGCGCCACGGCGGGGGGTGCCGGCGCGGGGGTCGCCGGCGTCTGTGCCCAGGCAGCGCCGGTTACGCTCATCATTGCGCCGATGGCGACGGTGCCTGCACGTGTTCTGAGCATCTTCGTTTCATCCTCAATCGTTTCTACGTGCGGCCGCGCGCAGGCCACAGTTGCGATGTCGACACAAGCAGTTCCAGCACAAGCAGATGCTGTGCCACTCAGCCCGGGCGCGGGGCCTGGCTTCATCTACGAAGCTTTCGCATAAAGAAACTATCTGAAATGCCGCTCAGTATTGAACGTGCAGGCGCAGGGCGAGCACGGACACCGGTCCGCGGTCGCGATCGTACGCGGGGTTGTTGATGAACTGGTAATCGGCGCTCAGCTGCACGTGCGCGGTCACGGCGTAGCGGTAGTAGGTCTCCACCGCCTGTTCGAGGCCGGCACTGGGAAGGCTGCCATCGCCCACCAGGATGCCGAGCCCGCCCGCGGCGAGGTAGGCCCTGTGGCGCCGCGACAGACCGTCCAGCACCGTCGCCAGCCCGACCGTGTCGTCCGGCCGTCCCCAGGCGTGCCCCTGCAAGGACAGGCCGACGGCCAACGTGCGGTCCACGTCGGTGAACTCGTAAGGCTCGCGCCCGCCCTCGTCGATGCCGGCGTGGGCGAACAGGCCGAGCGTGTCGGTCAGCGACTGTTCCAGGTTCAGGGCGAACCCGGTGCGGCTACTGTACTGCCGGACGGCGGCGACGCTAGGCGTCGTCCCGGTCGCGTCCGCCAGGGCCAGCGCGTCGCCGTAATCGCCCATGCGGCCGCGCGTGAGAAAGCCGAGCAGCTTCAGCTTGCCGGCACGGCCGAGGATCGTGTGCCGCTCCTCGGCTTCGGCGACGAACTGGACCTGGTCGCCGCTCGTGTCGAGGGCGGCGCTGTTGGGCACGCGGGACAGCGCGAAGCCGCCGGCGCGCAGCGTCCACCAGTCCTGGTACCACTCGGCCGCAACGCCGTAGGTGTAGCCCCAGGCGTCTGCCGCGTAGTCGAACGTTCCGGTATCGACCAGCGCCCAGTTGAGGAAATCCTGCCGCGGGTCGTGGGCATAGGCGTTGGTGTCGAACACGTCGCCGACGCTGAACTTGCCCAGGGTCACCACCAGACGGTCCGCGGTCTGCCGGCCGCCCAGAGTGGCGAGGTCGGGGTCGATCCGCTCGGCCGCGCCGCCGAGATCGATCGTCTGGCGCAGGAACAGCCGCGGCACCCGGACGTAGGGCGCTTCGGCGCCAACCTTGTAGGCCTCGGCGCTCGGAAATGCTGCGACCCCCAAGGTGTTGTCCAGGCCGAACCCCTGGTCGATCTCCGGGCTGACCCATAGCTCGGCCCCGCGCCAGAGGCGGAGCCCGGCAAACAGCGTGGCGTCGAACGTCTCGTCGCCCCGACTGCCGGGATCCAGGCTGTTGGGTCCGCGAACCGTGGAGCGGAACGCAGGGTGATACTGGTCCACGAACGTCGCCTGTCCGTGGACCGCCCAGGCCTCGGGTGCAGGATCGCTGGGCGAGGCAGGCTGCCCGGATGTGTCGGGCGTGGTGACCGGGCCGGTCTGGGCCGCTGCCGAGTTGGGCAAGGCCAGCCAAAGACCGAAGCCAAGCCAGGCGGCGTGCCGCGCAGCACCCCAAACCGGAAACGCCCTGGTCAGCCGCACGAGCCCGCCGCAATCAGGCAGGAACGCCGGCGGCCGCGAGCTGCTCCGCAAGCGCGAGGAAACGATGCACCTCGTCCTCGGCGGTATTGAAAGACGTGACCAGACGGATGATCGGCCGGCTTTCGCCGGGCACCTCGATCCACCGATAGAACACCGCGCCCTCGGCCTCCAGCGCCAGGATCAGGCGCTCGGGCATGGCCACGAACAGCTCGTTGGCCTGAACCTTCTGCATCACCCGCACCGCCGGCATCCCCGACAGGCCGCGCGCCAGCAGGGCGGCCATCGCGTTGGCGTGGGCGGCGTTGCGCAGCCAGAGGTCGTCCTCGAGATAGGCGAGGAGTTGCGCCGAGAGGAAGCGCTGCTTGGACCAGAGTTGGCCGGCACGCTTGCGCCGCCGCTCGAAGCCGGCGGCCAGGGCCGGATCGAAGAACACCACGGCCTCGGCCGCCATCGCGCCGTTCTTGGTGGCGCCGAACGACAATATGTCCACCCCGGCGCGCCAGGTGAGGTCGGCGGGCGAGCAGCCCAGATGCGACAGGGCGTTGGCGAAGCGGGCTCCGTCCATGTGCAGCGTCAGGCTGCGGCTGCGGCAAGCCTCCGCGACGGCGGCCACCTCGCCGGCGGCATAGACCGTGCCCCACTCGGTGGATTGCGTGATGCTGACAGCCTCGGGCATGACGTGGTGCACGCCGCCATCCTCGGCCCGCGCCATGGCCGCCTCCACCTGCTCCGGTGCAATCCGGCCGTCCCGGGACGGCAGGGTCACGAGCTTGGCGCCTCCCATGTAGAACTCGGGCGCGCCGCACTCGTCGGTGGCGATGTGCGCCTCGTCGTAGCAGAGCACGGCGCCGAACGGATGGACCACGGTGGCCAGGGCGAGGGCGTTGGCCGCCGTGCCGGTGGCGACCGGGAAGACGACGAGGTCGGTCTCGAACACCTCCCGCATCCTGGTGCGCAGGCGGGCGGTCAGCGGGTCGGCGCCGTAGGAGGCGACGGTGCCGGCACTGGCCTGCGCCATTGCCTGCAGGATCTCGGGCGAGACCGGGGCAGTGTTGTCGCTGGCAAAATTCATCGATCGGAGTCTTTCTCGTCGTTCAGGCCAAGCACGTCGTTCATGCCGTAGAGCCCGGGGCCGCGGCCGTGACCGACCCACAGGGCAGCACGCACCGCGCCGCGCGCGAACACGGCACGGTCGAGCGCGCGGTGCGAGAGGGAGATGTGTTCGCTATCGCCGGCGAACAGCAGGGTGTGGTCGCCCACGACGGTGCCGCCGCGAAGGCTGGCCATGCCGATGGTGCCCGGCCGACGCGGCCCTTGCCGGGGCGGCGCCATCGTCTCCAGCACCACGCCGCGCGCGTCGGCAACGGCCTGCCCCAGGGCAATCGCCGTTCCGGAGGGCGCATCCTGCTTGTCGCGGTGATGCATCTCGAGGATCTCCGCGTCGTACTCCTCCGCCGGCAGCGCGCTGGCCAGACGCTGTGCCAGGGCCAGCACCAGGGCCATCCCCGGCGAGAAATTGGCGGCGTGAACCACGGCCACCTGCGCGGCCGCCCTGCGCACGGCGTCGAAATTGGCGGGTGAAAGACCAGTGGTGCCAAGCACCCAGGCCGCCCGCCCCGCGCAGACCGCGTCCGCGTGCGCCGGCACGGCTTGGGCCGTGGTGAAGTCGACGATGACATCGCAATCGGCCGCCAGCAGAAGCAGCGAACGATAGGCTGCAGAGCCATCCGGCCCGGCATTTCGTGAGACACCGCCGACGAGGATGGCGCCGGCTTCCGGCACGGCCTTCGCAACGAGCCGGCCCATACGGCCCGATATTCCAGCGACGCCAATACGCATGCGCCCCTGATATCGCAGGCGGCGCACCGGCGGTAGGCGGAGGTGACAAAACGATGGCGGCGCAGCCGGGGGGACTGCGCCGCCTTATGACACCTGCCGCCAGCGCGGGGGGTTGCGCCTCGACCTGGTGCCAGAAATCATATTGATCGGCGTGGCGGCACGGCAACTGTCAAGTCAAGAAGTCACGCAGCTGTGAGACGGTCGTAGATCGATGCAGTAACGCAACAGCCTCAGTCGCGTCCAGCCAGGAACTCCTTCATCTTGGCAAAGAACCCTTCGTGCTCAGGGCTGCCTTTGCCATGCCCGCGCGCCTCGCTTTCGAACTCCTCCAGCAATTCGCGCTGGCGGCGTGTGAGATGCTGCGGCGTTTCCACCTTGGCCTGTATGACCATGTCGCCGCGCGCGGTGCTGCGCAGCACCGAGAAGCCCCGGCCGCGCAGGCGGAATTGTGCCCCGGCCTGTGTACCGGCCGGAATGCGCACTTTCTGCTTGGTGCCGTCGATCGCCGGCACCTCTATCTCGTCGCCCAACGCCGCCTGGCTCATGCGCAGCGGCACCTCGCAGAAGATGTGTGCCCCTTCGCGATGGAACAGCGCGTGCTGGCGCAGGGCGACGTGGACGTAGAGGTCGCCGTTCGGCGCGCCCTGGCCGCCTGCCTCGCCCTCGCCCTGCAGGCGTATGCGCGTGCCGTCCTCGACTCCGGGGGGGATCGTCACCTGAAGCGAGCGCTCGCGCTGCACGGTCCCGGCACCCTGGCACACCCGGCACGGGCTTCGGATGACCCGGCCCGAGCCGCCGCAGGTGGGGCAGGCACGCTCGATCAGGAAAAACCCCTGCTGGGCACGCACCTTGCCGGCACCATTGCAGGTGCCGCAGGTGTCGGAAGCTGCCTTGCCATCGGCCGAGCCGGTGCCGCGGCAGGCCTCGCAGGTGACGCGCGTGGGAACCCGCACCGTGGTCTTGGTGCCGGCAAACGCGTCGGACAGGTCGATCTCGACCTGCACCTGGACATCGGCGCCGGAGCGGGTGCGGCTCCTGCCGCCACGGCCGGTGAAGTCGCCGAACATCTGGTCGAAGATATCGCCCAGGCCGCCGCCGCCCGAAAAGTCGAAGCCGCCGGCAGCCGGCCCGCCCTGCTCGAAGGCGGCATGGCCAAACCGGTCGTAGGCGCCGCGCTTCTGGTCGTCCTTGAGAACCTCGTAGGCCTCGCTGACTTCCTTGAACCGCGCTTCGGCACCCTTGTCGCCCGGGTTGCGGTCCGGGTGGAACTTCATCGCCAGCTTGCGGTACGCCTTTTTCAGGTCCTCCGCGCCACAATCCCGCGCGACCTCAAGAGTCGCGTAATAATCTGCCTTTGCCATCGATCACCCCTGGGCGATGCCGCGCCGTCATAGCAAAAGCCGGACGGCATTGCTGCCGTCCGGCGCCTCGCTTGACCTGCAGGCCTCAGGCCGACTTCTTCTTTTCGTCCAGCTCCTCGAACTCGGCATCCACAACGTTGTCGGCGCCCGTGCCGCCCGGCTGCGCGCCGGAAGAGGCTGCCGCGCTGGCAGCCTGCTCGGCCTTGTAGACGTGCTCGCCGATCTTCATCGCCGCCGCGCTCAGCCGCTCGCCGGCCGCCTTGAGCGCCTCGGCGTCGGTGCCTTCCATCGCAGACTTTGTCGCCGCCAGGGCAGACTCCGCCTCGGCACGATCGGCCGGCGGCATGCTGTCACCGTGCTCCTTCAGGTTGCGCTCCACCTGATGGACAGTGGCCTCGGCATGGTTCTTCGCCTCGACCATCTCGCGGCGCTTCTTGTCGGTCGCGGCGTTGGCCTCCGCGTCCTTCACCATGCGCTCGATATCGGCGTCGGAGAGCCCGCCGCTCGCCTGGATCTTGATCTGCTGCTCCTTGCCGGTCGCCTTGTCGCGAGCCGAGACGGACACGATGCCGTTGGCGTCGATGTCGAACGTCACCTCGATCTGCGGCATGCCGCGCGGCGCCGGCGGAATGCCGACCAGGTCGAAATTGCCGAGCATCTTGTTGTCGGCCGCCATCTCGCGTTCGCCCTGGAACACCTTGATGGTGACCGCACCCTGGTTGTCGTCCGCCGTCGAGAAGATCTGGCTCTTCTTGGTGGGGATGGTGGTGTTGCGATCGATCAGCCGGGTGAACACGCCGCCCAGCGTCTCGATGCCGAGGCTGAGCGGGGTGACGTCGAGCAGCAGCACGTCCTTGACGTCGCCGCGCAGCACGGCGCCCTGGATGGCGGCGCCGATGGCGACGACCTCGTCCGGGTTCACGTTGCGCGCCGGGTCGCGGCCGAAGAAGGTCTTCACCGCCTCGATCACCTTGGGCATGCGGGTCATGCCGCCGACCAGGATCACTTCGTTGATCTCGGACGCGGTGACGCCGGCATCCTTCAGCGCCGCCCGGCACGGGTCCATCGTGCGGGTGATCAGGTCGTCGACCAGGCTCTCCAGCTTCGCGCGGGACAGCTTCATCACCAGGTGCTTCGGGCCGGACGCGTCGGCGGTGATGAACGGCAGGTTGATCTCGGTCTCCTTGGCGGTGGAGAGCTCGATCTTCGCCTTCTCGGCCGCTTCCTTGAGGCGCTGCAGGGCCAGCTTGTCGCTCCGCAGGTCGATGCCCTGCTCGCGCTTGAACTCGCCGGCCAGGTAGTCGATCACGCGGGCGTCGAAGTCCTCGCCGCCGAGGAAGGTGTCACCGTTGGTGGACTTCACCTCGAACACGCCGTCGCCGATCTCGAGCACCGAGACGTCGAACGTGCCGCCGCCGAGGTCGTAAACCGCAACGAGGCCGCCGTTCTTCTTGTCCATGCCGTAGGCGAGCGCTGCCGCCGTCGGCTCGTTGATGATGCGCAGCACTTCCAGGCCGGCGATGCGGCCGGCGTCCTTGGTGGCCTGGCGCTGGGCGTCGTTGAAGTAGGCCGGCACGGTGATGACCGCCTGGCTCACCTTCTCGCCGAGATAGGCCTCGGCGGTCTCCTTCATCTTGCCCAGGATGTCGGCGCTGATCTTGCCGGGCGCGTATTTCTCGCCGCGGGCTTCCACCCACGCGTCGCCGTTCTCGCCCTTGACGATGGAGTAAGGAACGAGCCCGCGATCCTTGGCGACCAGCGGGTCGTCGAAGCGGCGGCCGATCAGGCGCTTGACGGCGTACAGGGTATTGGCGGGGTTGGTCACCGCCTGGCGCTTGGCGGCCTGGCCGACCAGGCGCTCACCACTCTCGGAAAACGCCACCATGCTCGGCGTGGTACGGGCGCCCTCGCTGTTCTCGATCACGTGGACGTCGCCGGATTCCATGATCGCCACGCACGAATTCGTCGTGCCGAGGTCGATACCGATCACCTTGCTCATTTACGAAAACACTCCTCCAAAGCGGCCGGGTGCGGCCCGAAGCACCGCACGCGGCCCTCAATTCGATGTGCCGGGATGTATTGAGCGGCCGGCCGTTTCACAAGGGGTGGAAGCGCCGGACAGTCCCGCCCCGACCGGCCAGGCGAGCGACGAAAACTAACGCGCCGCACGGAACGTTTCAAGAACATTTTGTTGCCCAGCTTGAGGGCCGACGCATAGCTTGCGGGCAAATGGCGGGTGGCCACCGGTGCCGCCCGCCGGAGATGCCCCAAGGAGTGCTGCCGATGACGCTGCGCCGATCCCTGCCCGTTGCCCTCGCCTGCCTGGCACCGGAGACCGCCCTGGCCCAGACGAGCTTTCTCGCACCCGACGGGCACAACCGCTTTCCCGGCGTCACAATCTTCTGCCCGAGCGGCACCGGGGTCGCGCCGTGCAATTTCGGCTCGGGCGGCGGGGGCGGCGGCAGCGGTGCGGTCTCCATCAACCTGGGCGGCATGGCGGTATCCTCCAGCAACCGGCTGCCGGTCAGTGACCCGGCCCTGGACGCGCTGGTGAGCGGCGGCGCGCTGAGCGTGACCGGCACGGTCGGGCTTTCCGGCAGTCCGATGGTGAGCCTGGGCGCCGGCACCCTGACGGTGGGCGGCGTCACGCAATCGGGCAGTTGGACCGTGGGGCTCGCGCCGGGCAGCAGCATCGGCCTGTCGGCCGGCAGCAACGACATCGGCCAGGTCGATGTGGCTTCGTTGCCGGCGCTACCGTCCGGAACCAACGCCATCGGCTCGGTCGCCGTCTCCAACCTGCCGGCGACCCAGGCGGTCAGCCAGTCCGGCAACTGGGCGGTGAGCCTGGCCGGCGGCACGTCGGTCGGGCTCGCTTCCGGCAGCAACGCGATCGGCTCGGTGTCCGTGTCGAACCTGCCGGCGACGCAGCCGGTCTCCGCCGCCAGCCTGCCGTTGCCGTCGGGCGCCGCGACCGCATCCGGCCAGTCGGCCCCGCTCGGCCCGGTGGCGCCCGCCGCCGCCACGGCTACCAGCAGCATGGTCATCGGCTGCCTGGCGAACACCACGCTGCCGAGCTTCGCGGCGGGACAGCAGGGCGCCGTGCCCTGCGACACGTCGGGCCGCCCGTACGTCGTGACGGTGCCGAGCGCCAACAACGTGCCGACCTATCTGCAGGCGGTGTCGAGCGGAGGCGCCAGCGTGTATCGCGCTCTCAACGCAGCATCTTCGACCATGGCGGCGAACGTGAAGGCCAACACCGGCATGGTCTATGGCTACGAGGCCTGCAACAGCGGCACGGCCAGCGTGTACCTGCGGCTGTTCGCCCTCAGCTCGGCGCCCACGGTGGGCACGAGCGTGCCGGCGGTGACCAAGCTCCTGGTTGCCGGAAGCTGCCAGAACAACACCGTGCCGGTGGGCTTGGCGTTCCCCAACGGCATCGCTGTCGACGTCACCTCGGGCAGCATGGCCGACAGCGACACGAGTTCGGTCGCCACCGCGAGCCAGGTGGCGTTGGAAATCTACTACAAGTAGGCGGGTATCGATAGGCGGGGCGGTCAGACCGTTCGATCGACGGGCGTCTCGTCCTCGGCCTTGGCCACCACCACCATCGCGGGCCGCAGCAGGCGGCCGTTCAGCGTCCAGGCCCGGCTCCAGGACTGGACAACGTGCCCCGGCGGCTGGGCCGCCGTCGGCTGCTCCGCCATCGCCTGGTGCAGGTTGGCGTCGAACGGCTTGCCGACGGGGTCGTCGCCGACGATGCCGTTGCGCTCCAGCAGCGCGGTGAAGCTGCGCTCCACGCCCTCGAAGCCGTCGCGCAGCTTGGCGACGATCTCCGGCTCGCCGGGCGAAGCGGCGGGCAGGCTGCTCAGCCCACGGCGCAGGTTCTCGGCGGCTTCGACCACGTCCTTGGCGAATTTCTGTACGGCGAACTGGCGCGCGTCGTCCACCTCGCGCCGGCCGCGGGCACGCACGTTCTGCGTCTCGGCCTCGGCGCGCATCCAGCGGTCGCGATAATCGTCGCGCTCGGTCTCGAGCTCGGCGATCCGCTTTGCCGCTTCGGCCATCAGCGCTTCCGGCTGGCTGTCGGTCTCGTTGCCCGCCTCGGGATGTTCAAACGTGTCGCTCATGGGCCGCAGGTAGGCGATCACCCGGCGGCGAACAAGGGCCGCGATCGTGTCGCCGGCCCATCGGCAGGGCGCGCTACCCGAGCAGCCGGCCGATGACGCGCGCGGTGTAGTCGACCACCGGGATGATCCGGCCGTAATTGATCCGCGTCGGCCCGATCACGCCGATGGCGCCGACGATCCGGTCCGCCGCGTTGCGCGCCGGCGCCACGATCATCGACACGCCGGAGCTGCCGAACACCGCGCTCTCGGCGCCGATGAAGATACGTACGCCGTCCGACTGTTCCGCGAGTTCCAGCAGGCGGAGCATCGTCTCCTGCGTCTCGAGCCGGTCGAACAGCACCTGGATTGCGGCCAGGTTCTCGATCTGGGTTACGTCGGCCAGCAGCCTGGCCTGACCGCGCACGATCAGGCTGCCGCCGCGCCCGGCTTCGGTCCAGGTGGCGAGCCCAGCCTCGACCACGCCGGCGGTCAGCTGGTCGAGCTGGCCGCGGTCCAGCACCATCTCCTCGGCCACCCGGCGGCGCAATTCCACCAGGGTGCGGCCGGCGGCGCGGGCGTTGAGGTAGTTGGCTGCCTCGGTCAGGGCCGAGGGCGGCAGGCCGGGCGGGATCTCGATGACTCGGTTCTCCACCTGCCCGTCGGCCGCGACCAGGATCACCAGCGCGCGGCCAGACCCCAGGGAGGCGAACTCGATGTGCTTGATGGCGCCGTCGGATTTCGGCGCCAGCACCATGCCGGCCGCCTGGCTGAGGCCGGACAGCATGGCGGACGCGTCGGCGAGCGTGTCCTGCAGGCTGCGGCCATGCGCCACTAATTGCCGGCTGATGCTGTCGCGCTCGTCGTCCGGCAGGTCGCCGAACTCCATCAGCCCGTCGACGAACAGCCGCAGGCCGCGATCGGTGGGCAGGCGGCCGGCGCTGGTGTGCGGCGCGAACAGCAGGCCCGCCTCGGTCAGGTCCGCCATGACGTTGCGTATCGTGGCGGGCGACAGGGCGATCGGCAGCCGGCGGGCCAGGGTGCGGCTGCCGACCGGCTCGCCGGTGCCGACGTATTGCTCCACGATCTCGCGCATCACTGCGGCGGCACGCGGGTCCAATCCGGGCGGAAGCGGCTTGGTCGGGTTGTCCATACGGCAGCATAACGCGCCGCGGCCTGCTGCCACAGGTAAACCAGCTAAAGCGTGATCGGCTGGACGCGCAGCGGGCGGGCGATTTGTCTGCCTCGGCCGAACGCGCAATGCGCGGCAAGGACGGACAGACGCCCCTATCGCTACGCCCTAGTTCGACGGCGGGTAACGCGCGATGAGGCGCTGCTGCCGCAGCCAGGCATGCGCCAGCGCCAGCACGCCGACCGGGCGATGGCCGCGCGCCCGCATCATCGCGCCGAGCCGGAACAGGGTGGCCTGCTTGGCGAACACACCAGCGAACGCGGTCAGGATCGGCAGGCGCTCGTCCCACAGATGAATCGCCTCCGACCCCGCACCGTTGACCTCGATGATCCGGAACCGGCCGGCGAGCAGGTCGGGCAACGTTGCGAAGCGCACGTCGAAGCGGCCGGCGTGAAAGTCCGGCATCGAGCGCGCGATCGCGTCCACGCGTTCCTGCAAGGCCGTCGTCAAACGCGGCGTCGCGTCCTCATAACGCCCGCCGACGCGCAGCGACGCGACGGTGCCGAGCGGCACCGCCTCCCCCGGGGCCGCCACGCGCGCCAGCATCTCGGCCGACAAGCCGGCCGACACGCCAGGTGCCCGACCGTCCGCCCGCAACGCGGCCACCGAGCGCACCCCGTCGCCGTACACGACCGGCGGGTGACGCAAGGTGATGCCCACGACCTGGCCGGCCGCCGATCCCGGAACGCGCAGGTAGAACAGACCGGCCTCGCCCCCCGGCACGAAACGCTGCAGCAGAAAGGCGGCCTCGCGCGGAAACGCGGCCACGTACGCCGCGAGGTCGGCGGCGCCGCCGATCCGCCGGACGCCGAAGCCGCACCAGCCGATGTCCGGCTTGGCAACCAGCGGGTAGTCGATACCGGCAGCCCTCACGATCGCCGCCGCGTCTTCGCCAGGGCCGACGCGTCGCCACGGCGCGATCCAGTCCGCAAAGCCAGGCCCGATCTGCGCGAGGCAGGAGGATTTGGTCTCCCCCGCCAGTCCGCCGGTCTCGATCTGCGGGTTGAGTGCGGAAGGGAGCGTCAGGCTGCGATGACGCAGCGCCAGCCACAGCCACTGCGCCACCAACGGGATGCAAAGCACCGGCTTGGGCAAGTCGGCGATGCGCAGCCCTCGGTGGCGCGAAGGCGCCGCCGGCGCCTCCTGGTGCATCGCCCTGCCGTCCATCGCCCGGATATGGCGCAAACCTGCCTCTGGTGTAAGCACGCCGCCACACACGCCGGGACACATGCCATGAGACTGAACGGCCGCGCCGCGGACGCCACGCGCAGCATCTCCATCGAGCCGGGCTTCTCCCACCATGCCGAGGGCAGCTGCCTGATCCGGATGGGCGGCACCGAAGTGCTGTGCACCGCGAGCGTGGAGCCGAAAGTGCCGCCTTTCATGCGCGGCCAGGGGCGCGGCTGGGTGACGGCCGAGTACGGCATGCTGCCACGCGCCACCCACACGCGCGGCGACCGCGAGGCGGCGCGCGGCAAGCAGTCCGGCCGCACCCAGGAGATCCAGCGGCTGATCGGCCGTTCGCTGCGCGCGGTCACCGACCGGGCGGCGATGGGCGAGATGTCGGTGGCGCTGGACTGCGACGTGCTGAACGCCGACGGCGGCACGCGCTGCGCCAGCATCACGGGCGCCTACGTCGCGCTCACCCTGGCGTTCCGCAAGCTGGTCGCCAACCGGGTGATCGCCACGGTGCCGCTGCTGGGCCAGGTCGCCGCGATCTCCTGCGGCCTGGTCGCCGGCGACGCGCTGCTCGACCTCGACTACGCCGAGGATAGCGGCGCCGAGGCCGACGCCAACTTCGTGCTCACCAAGACCGGCATCGTCGAGGTGCAGGGCACCGCCGAACAGTCGCCGTTCACCGAGGCGCAGTTCCTCGAGCTGATGCGGCTGGCCAGGCTCGGCACGGCGCGGCTGTTCGAGGCGCAGCAAGCAGCACTGGCCTGAGCGCCCATGGCGCGCCGCATCCTGCCCGGCAGCCGCCTCGTGCTGGCGAGCCACAACGAAGGCAAGCTGCGCGAGATCGCGGCGCTGGTCGCCCCGAGCGGGGTGGTGCTGGTCTCGGCCGGGGCGCTCGGCCTGCCCGAACCTGAAGAGACCGAGCCCGATTTCGCCGGCAACGCGCGTCTGAAAGCGCGCGCCGCCGCCCATGCGTCCGGCCTGCCGGCCCTGGCGGATGATTCGGGGTTCTGCGTGGCGGGGCTCGGCGGCGCCCCCGGCGTCCACTCGGCACGCTGGGCCGGGCCCACCAGGGACTTCGCCGGAGCCATGGCGCGCATCCAGCGTGAACGTGCCGGGTCGGACGATCGCGCCTGGTTCGTCTGCCTGCTCAGCCTAGCGTGGCCGGACGGCGAGACTGCGAGTTTCATGGGCCGGGTGGACGGTCACCTTGCCTGGCCGCCGCGTGGCAGCCAGGGATTCGGCTACGATCCGATGTTCATGCCACTCGGCCGGACGCGCACCTTCGGCGAGATGCCGGCCGAGGAGAAGCACGCCGACAGCCACCGTGCCCGTTCGATGGCGCAACTCATCGCCGCCTGCTTCTGACGGCGGCCGGCCGCCTCAGCGCCGGGTACGACGCACACCCAGCCCGGCCAGGCGCGCGATCACCCGCACCAGGCCGGTCTGGGCCACCAGCCGCGTCGCCGGTGCGATCATCGCCGCCAGTGTCAGGCTCTGGCGTGCCTGCTCCAGGCTCGTGTCGCGCACCCGTCGTGCCTCGTCCGCCACGGGGTCGGCGACCTTGCCGGCGGCCAACAGGCCGAACAGCCCGGCCAGCAACAAGTCCACGACCAGCAGGATGGCCACCGAAAGGATCGGCGACAGGCCGGCGAACCGCTCCAGCGCCTGCACGATCACGACGTGCAACAACACCAGCACGGCGATCGCGAAGATTCCGGCAACCACGCCGAAGACGGCACGCCGTATCGCCACAGCGAGCATGCGACGCAACAGCAGGATTTCCGCCTGGGCGGCAACACGGGCGAGGCGGACGGTGCGCATGAACAATGCCTACTTGGTGATACGGCCGAACAGGAAACCGACCGCGGCCGCAACCCCGATCGCGATCAGCGGCTGGTCGCGAACGCGGTCGGCAACCATGTCCGCCGACTCCTCGGTGTACGCGCGCGCGCTCTTGGCGGCGTCGGTGGCGCGCTTGCCGGCATCGTTGAAGATCGGGGTGACGCGATCTTCCATCAGCTGGTTCACCTGTTCTCGCAGGTTGCGGATTTCGTCGCGGGCGTTGTCAGACATGGCCATGGTCAGGCACTCCTGGCAGGATGATCGGTTCGCCGGCGCCACGAACAGGCACCGTCGGCCGATCCAACGCCACCTCCCAGGGCTGGTTGCCATGCAGGACCACGCAGAATGGCTTTAGATGCCGATGCCGGGGCGACCGGCTCCGGACTGTCCGTGTCCGGGCTGCAACGCCGGCGCGGGCGGGCAAAGGCGCTGGACGGGCTGGACCTCTCGGCACCGTCGGGGCTGCTGACCGCAGTACTCGGCCCTTCCGGCAGCGGCAAGTCGACGCTGCTGCGTACCCTGGCGGGGTTCGAGCGGGCGCGCGGCGCCATCCAGTTCGACGGGCGCGACATCGCGCGGCTATCGGTGAGGCAGCGCGGTTTCGGCGTCGTCCAGCAGCAGGATACGCTGTTCCCCCACATGACGCTCGCCGAGAACGTGGCGTTTCCCCTGCGCATGCGCCGGCTGCCGCAAGCCGCCCAGGCGAGGCTGGTGGCCGAGACGCTCGAGCTGGTGCAACTCGGGCAGCTGGCCGGCAGCCTGCCCGCGCAGGTGGGCGCCGCGGAGCGCCAGCGCGCCTTGCTCGCCCGCGCCACGGTGTTCTCGCCACGCCTGCTGCTGCTCGACGAGCCGTTCTCGGACCAGGATCCGGCCGGGCGCACCGCGATGATCGCCAGCCTGCGCCACATCCACGCGCTGCTCGGCGCGACCACCCTGCTGGCGACCGCCCAGGGCCAGGACGCGCTGGCGGTGGCGGACCGCGTGGCGGTGCTGCGCGCCGGGGCGCTCGAACAGCACGGCACCCCGCAGGAGGTGTTCGACCGGCCGTGCAACGCCTACGTCGCCGCCCTGCTCGGCGAGCTGAACCTGCTGCCTGGGCGTGTCGAGGCGACGGAGGACGACATCGCCCTGGTGCGGCTGGCTTGCGGGCCGTTGGTGGAGGGGTTGCTGGGCCGGACGCTGCAGCCGGGCGACCCCTGCCTGCTGGCGCTGCGGCCGGACCGCGTCGCCATCGCCCCGGCCCGTGCGGCGGAGATGGGCGAGGGCGCGCTCGACGCGACGCTCATCGACGTGCAGTTCCTGGGCGAGACGTATCGCCTGCGCCTGCTGATCGGCTCGGGCGTCGAGCTGGTCGTGCGGCGCCCGGCCGCCGCCGGGCTGCGCGGCCTCTCGGTCGGGCAGCAGGCGGCCATCGCCTGGCAGGCCCATCACGCCGCCGCCTTCGCCAACCACCATCCTTGATGGCCGGCGATGCATGGCCGATAGCTGGCCCGCTGTTGAAACCGAGGCGAACCGGATGCGCGCGCCCACCCTTTTCGCCCTGACGCCCCTGATCCTGGCCACGGCACCCGCACCCGCACCCCCGCCCGCTGCGCGTGTGCCGAGCGACGATGCGCCCCAGGCCGTGTCGGTCGCGGCCCAGGCTGGCCCGGAAGCGGAAGCGGCGCGCCGGCTGTTGCTGCAGCCCTACGCCAACGCGACCGCGACGACGCTCGGCGTCGCGGCCTGGGACGGCACGCTCGATGCGCTGAAGGCGCTGCAGACGGCCCACCAGACCGACCTGGTGCTGGCGACGGGGCCGGTCCTGGCGGCGGGCTGCCGGGCACAGCTGCTCGACCGGCTGGACTGGTCCTCGCTCGGCCGGGATCGCTTCGTGCCGGCTGCTGCCACCGATTGCGGCGCCGGCGCCTACCTTTCGGCCACGGTGATGGCCTGGGACCGCGACAAGGTGCAGGGCGCCCCTGGCTGGCCGGATTTCTGGGACGTGGCCAAGCATCCGGGACGACGCGGGCTGCGCCGCGCCGCGCGCGGCAACCTCGAGATCGCGCTGATGGCCGACGGCGTGGCCGTGGGGGACGTTTACCGAACCCTGCGATCGTCGGACGGGGTGGATCGCGCCTTCCGCAAGCTCGACCAGCTCAAGCCCTACATCCTGTGGTGGGACCAGCCCGCGCAAGCGGCCCAGTTGCTGGAGGCGGCCAAGGTGCTGCTGACCTCCGCCCAGGCCTCAACCCTGCCGACCGGCCCCAGGGCGCATCTCGCCGCGCAATGGACCGGCAGCCTTGAGGAGACGGTCAGCTGGGCGCGGCCTGTCGACGCGCCGCATGGCCGTGGCGCCTTGGCCGCCATCCAGGTGGCCAGCGACGCGGCACGCCAGGCCGGCTTCGCGCGCGAGACGCGGCTCGGCCCCGCCACGCGGACCGGCTTCGCCCTGCTGCCGGCGGAGGCGCGCGCGCAGAGCCCGACCCTGCCGGCCAACCTGCAGGCCGGCCTGACCATCGACGAGAGTTTCTGGCTCGACAACGGCGACAAGCTCGAAGCGCGCTTCGCCGCCTGGGTGGGCAAGTAGCGTGGTCGGCTTTGCGGCATCCCTGCTGGGCGGCCCTTCATGGCGCACCGCTCGACAGGAACCCTGTCTCGGGCTGTGGGCCGCCGCGCCGTTGCTGCTGTTCGCCCTGTTCGTGGCGGTCGCCGTGGTGGCCGGCCTGCCCACGCCGGTGCCTGGTTGGGCCGTCGTTGCGGGACATGTCCTGAGCCTCGCCGTCGGGGCAACCCTCGCCTGCCTGCTGGTGGCCCTGCCCGTCGTGCTGATCCGGCCGGGCTGGGTCTGGCTGCTGCCGGCCTGGGTCGGCCTTGGTCCGGCCCTCGCCGGCGCGTCGCTGATCCTTCAGGACACAGGGCCGTTCGCGTCGATCGCCCGCGCCGCGATTCTTTCCCTGCCGGTGGCGGTGTTCTGCCTGGCCGGCAGCTGGGCAGACGGCAGCCCGGTATCGTGGCAGGCGGCCGCCGGCTCCGGCGCGGGCCGCTTCGCCACGCTGCGCCACGTCGTCCTGCCGCTCGCCTGGCGCGGATTGCTGACGGCCGGTGCCGCCGTACTTATTCTGGCGATCGGCGTTTGCGCCTGAGATACTTCGCCTTGCCCAGTGCAATGGCAGGCCATAGAAGGCCGGCAAACGCAATCCCGGACATCACCCATGCGCTTCACCGTGGACCGCCTCGACCACATCGTGATCACCTGCCATGAGGTGGAGATCACCGCCACCTGGTACCAGCGCGTGCTCGGCATGGAACGCGAGGATTTCGGTGCGGACCGACGCTGCGCGTTGAAGTTTGGCGGCCAGAAGATCAACGTGCGCCCGGCCGGCGTGCTCGGCTGGAGCACCGGCCGGGAAGCCGTCCCTGGCAGCCAGGATCTGTGTTTCATCACCGCCGTCGGACCCGAGGACGTGGTCGGCCACCTGCATGGCTGCGGCGTGGCCATCGAGGCCGGGCCGGTGAGGAAAGAGGGCGCGCTCGGCGACATCAGCTCGGTCTACTGCCGCGACCCGGACGGCAACCTGATCGAGATTGCCTCCTATCTTGACTGACACCGCGCTGCGGGCCCGGCTGTCCACCAGCGATTTCGACTTCGACCTCCCACCCGACCGTATCGCCCAGCATCCCGCCGCCCCCCGGGATGCCGCGCGCCTGCTCTGCGTCGGGGCCGAGAACCCCGACCGCAGCATCGCCGACCTGCCGGACCTGCTGCGCGCGGGCGACCTGCTGGTGACCAACGACACACGGGTGATCCCAGCCCAGCTTTCCGCCCGCCGCGGCACCGCCGGCATCGGCATCACGCTCGACCGGCCGCTGGCCGACGGCACCTGGCACGCGCTCGCCCGCAACGCCCGCCGGCTGCAGCCGGGCGACCGGCTGGACATCGACGGGGCGTCAGGCTTCCACGCCGTGGTGGAGGCCCGCGACGCCGATGGCGGCGTCACCCTGCGTTTCGACCGCGACGGGGAGGCGTTCTCCCAAGCACTCGCCGCGGCCGGAGCCCTCGCCCTGCCGCCCTACATCGCGCGTCCCGACGGCCCGACCGCGCAGGACCGGGCCGACTACCAGACCGTGTTCGCGGCCCATGACGGCGCCGTGGCCGCCCCCACCGCCGGCCTGCATTTCACCGAACAGTTGCTGAACCGCCTGGCCGCGCGCAAGGTCGGCCGCGCGACGCTGACCCTGCATGTCGGCGCAGGCACGTTCCTGCCGGTGCGCACGCCGACGCTGGAGGGCCATCGCATCCATGCCGAGCACGGCGTGCTGCAGGGGGAAACCGCCCGGTGCATCAACGACACACGCAGCCGCGGCGGGCGCGTGGTGTGCGTCGGCACCACCAGCCTGCGCCTGCTGGAAACCGCGACCGGGCCGGACGGCGTCACCCGGCCGTTTGCCGGCGAGACCGACATCTTCCTGCACCCCGGCCGGCCGATCCGCAGCGCCGACCTGCTGCTGACCAACTTCCACCTGCCGCGCTCGACCCTGTTCATGCTGGTCTGCGGTTTCGCCGGCACCGCCCGCATGCGGGCCGCCTACGCGCATGCCATCCGGGATGGTTATCGCTTCTACTCCTACGGTGATGCCACCTTGCTGGAACGCGAGAACTCTTGATCGCCTTTCGCTGGACCGAGCAGGCGACCGACGGCCAGGCCCGCGCCGGCACGCTGCACACGGCACACGGCGCCGTGCAGACGCCGGTGTTCATGCCCGTCGGCACCGCGGCGACCGTGAAGGCGATGACCGCGGATGCGGTGCGCGCCACCGGGGCCGGTATCGTGCTCGCCAACACCTACCATTTGATGCTGCGGCCCGGCCCCGAACGTGTGGCGCGCCTGGGCGGCCTGCACCGGATGATGGACTGGCCGGGCCCGATCCTGACCGATTCCGGCGGCTTCCAGATCATGTCGCTCGACAAGCTGCGCACGCTGGATGCCGACGGCGTCACCTTCCGCTCGCACCTGGACGGCAGCACCCACCGGCTGACGCCCGAGCGGGCGATGGACATCCAGCGCGACCTCGACGCCACCATCACCATGGTGCTGGACGAGTGCACCGCGTTCCCAGCCACCCACGCGGTGGCGGAGGCGTCCATGGCGATGTCCATGCGCTGGGCCGCGCGCTGCCGGGCCGCCTTCGCGCCGCGCGAGGGCTACGCGCTGTTCGGCATCGCGCAGGGCGGCACCTATCCCGACCTGCGACGCGCCTCCGCCGAGGCGCTGACGGCGATCAGGTTCGATGGCTACGCAATCGGCGGCCTGGCGGTGGGCGAAGGGCAGCAGGCGATGTTCGAGACGCTGGAGGCCACGATCCCTCACCTGCCGCAGGGCCGGCCACGCTACCTGATGGGCGTCGGCACGCCGGACGATCTGGTCGGCGCGGTGCTGCGCGGCGTCGACATGTTCGACTGCGTGATGCCCACCCGCGCCGGCCGCACCGGCCGCGCCTACACCTCGCGCGGCGTGCTCAACATGCGAAACGCGCGACACGCCGAAGACACCGGCCCGGTGGACCCCGACTGCGCCTGCCCCGCCTGCACGCGCCACAGCCGCGCCTACCTGCACCACCTGTTCCGCTGCGACGAGATGCTGGGGCCGATGCTGCTCACCTGGCACAACCTCGCCTACTACCAGCAGCTGATGCGCGGTCTGCGGGCGGCGATCCTGGATCTGAAACTTGCAGCTTTCGCGCTTCAAGCAAGAGAGCGTTGGCAGGAGAATGTCCGGACCGGGCGGCCGGTGGTCGCCTGAGCCCCGACCCATCCGACGCCTGCAATGTCGTCGAGGAGTGCTATATGAGCAGCGTGGCGCCACCCTTGCGCGAGGAGTTGGGACTGGAACAGATACGGGCCGACATCGCGCTGAAGCGTGTGCAGACACAGTGGGAACCGTGGAAGGCAATGGCAGCCGCGTTTGGCGCCGGGGCCACGACTGCTTCCGCGATGCTCGCCCTGGCGGTCTACACGCTGTGCCACCTTCATTGATCAATTGACCGAACCTTCAGGCCTGGCCCAGCTCGGTCAGCCAACAGCTTGGCCGCAGGCGCCCGAGGACGCGCTGTTGGAGCGCGTTGCCGCGCCCTGTCCTGGCAAGCTCTATGTCGTCCGTTTCACCGCGCCGGAGTTCACCTCGCTCTGTCCGATCACCGCGCAGCCGGATTTTGCCCACATCGTCATCGACTACGTCCCCGGCGACTGGCTGGTGGAGAGCAAGTCCCTGAAGCTGTTCCTGGGCAGCTTCCGCAACCATGGCGCGTTCCACGAGGCCTGCACCATGCAGATCGCCGCCCGGCTGGTCGCGCTGCTCTCCCCGGTCTGGCTGCGCATCGGCGCCTACTGGTACCCGCGCGGCGGCATCCCGATCGACGTGTTCTGGCAGACCGGTGCGCCGCCCGACGGCGCCTGGATCCCCGACCAGGGAGTGCTCCCCTATCGTGGCCGCGGCTGACCCGGAGACGGCCGCGGGGCGAATACGCGACCACGCGCTGAGCCTCGGGTTCGATGCGGTCGGTTTCGCCCCCGCTTCGCTCGGTCCCGAGGCGAGGACGCGGCTGGCGGCGTTCCTGGCGGCCGGCCGGCACGGCGACATGGGCTGGCTCGCCGAGCGGACCGAGCAGCGCAGCCACCCGCAGGCGCTGTGGCAGCAGGCCGGCACCGTCATCGCGCTAGGCTTGTCCTACGCCCCCGACAGCGACCCGCTCGCGACGCTGCAACGCCCCGAATGCGGCAACATCTCCGTCTATGCCCGCCACCGCGACTACCACGACGTGCTGCGCGGCAAGCTGAAGCACCTGGCCCAGTTCATCGTCAGCCGGTTCGGCGGCGACACCCGGGTGTTCGTGGACACCGCACCGGTGATGGAGAAACCGCTGGCCGAACAGGCCGGGCTCGGCTGGCAGGGCAAGCACACCAACCTCGTCTCGCGCCGGCACGGCTCGTGGCTGTTCCTGGGCGAGGTGTTCACCTCCCTCGCCCTGCCGCGCAGCCCGAGCCAGGGCGGCGGGTGCGGCAGCTGCGAACGCTGCCTGCACGCCTGCCCGACCGATGCCTTTCCCGCACCCTACCAGCTCGATGCCACGCGCTGCATCTCGTACCTGACGATTGAGCACCACGGCCCCATCCCGCACGCGCTGCGCCCATCGATCGGCAACCGCATCTATGGCTGCGACGACTGCCTGGCCGTCTGCCCCTGGAACCGCTTCGCCCAGGCCGGTCGCGAGGAGAAGCTCCACGCCCGCGGCGACCTCGCCGCCCCTCGCCTGGCCGAGCTGGCGCGACTGGACGATGCCGGGTTCCGTGCGCTGTTCTCCGGCTCGCCGGTCAAGCGCACCGGCCGCGACCGTTTCGTGCGCAACGTGCTGGTCGCGATCGGCAACTCCGCCGAACCCTCGCTGCAGCCGGTAGCCGCCGCCCTCACCGGCGACGCCGACCCCGTCGTCGCCGAAGCGGCTGCCTGGGCGGCCGAGCGCCTGACACCATGACGCTGCGCAAGCAGAGCTTCTCGCTGGCAGGACACCGCACCAGCGTGGCGCTTGAGCCGGCGTTCTGGACCGCGCTGCAGCAGGCGGCGGACCAGCGCGGCATCACGCTGTCGGCCCTGGTGGCGGCGACCGACGCCGACCGTGCGCCCGGCCAGAAGCTCGCTTCGGCACTGCGGCTCGCCGCCCTGGCGGAAGCCACGCTGATATCGGCGTCGCGTTAACCGTTGCGAAAGCGTGGGCCCCGCACACTCGGCTCACCCAAAAACGGGCCGATCGAGCGGAGACTTCGCCATGCTGCCACAATCCGAGCTGAGCCCAACCATGACGGTCAGCCCCCTGATGCTGGCCGACCGCATCCTGAGCCTGGCCGAAGACGCCGACCGCGCCGGACTGCACCGCCCTGCCGAACGCCTCCTCCGCCTGGCCTACGCTGTGTACGACGAAAAACCGCTATGATGAACAAAAGTTCTTTGCTTCTTTCGAGAAAGAAGGCCTTCTTTTCTGAAGAAAAGAAGCAAAAGACTTTTGTTCATTAGGCTGGGAGCAGTTGTTCGGCCATTGCGACGAACTCGGGCAGGTTGCGGGCTGTGGCGACCGCGCCCTCTTCCATGCCGGGACGGCCGTAGCCCCAGCCGGCGAAGATGGTGCGCACGCCGCAGCCGGCGGCGGCCCGGACGTCGTTGTGGTGGTCGCCGACCATCAGCGCGCGTGCGGGATCGCCGCCCGCCGCCCCGATGGTTCCGAGCAGGTGGCGCGGGTCCGGCTTGTGCGCGGCGAAGCTGTCGCCGCCGCCCACCGCCGCGAACCGGTCCGCAACACCTAGCGCTTCGAGCAGCAGGCGTGCTGCCCGCTCGGGCTTGTTGGTGCACACGGCCAGCGTCCACCCATTGGCAAGAAGCTGGTCGAGTGCCGCCTCGACACCCGGGTAAAGCCGCGTCGCCTCCGCAACCCGGCTCTCGTAATCGGCCAGGTAGTCGGCACCGGCACCCGCGTCCGGCACGGCACCCACGGCCGCGAACGCCCGGTCGATCAGCGGTTGCAGCCCGTCGCCCACCATCAGCGCCACTTCCGGGTCGGAAAGCGCTGGCAGCCCGCGGGCGGCCAGCGTGCGATTGACCGCGCCGGCGATGTCCGGCACCGAATCCGTCAGCGTGCCGTCCAGGTCGAATGCCAGGGTGCGCACCGGTCAGGCCGCCCGGCGAACGGGCTTGGCGTAGCGCGCCGCCATCGCTTCGAGGGGTATGGGCTTGATCTTGTCTGCCTGCCCGGCCGAGCCGAACGCCTCGAACCGCGCCTGGCACAGGTCGCGTGCGGCGACCACGGCGGCGGCCAGGAACTTGCGCGGATCGAACTCCTCCGGCTTCTGGCCCATCAGGCGTCGCATCGCGCCGGTCATCGACAGCCTGATGTCGGTGTCGATGTTGATCTTGCGCACGCCGTGCCGGATGCCTTCCTGGATTTCCTCGACCGGCACGCCGAACGTCTCGCGAAGTTCGCCACCGTACTCCCGGATGATCGCCAGCCACTCCTGCGGCACCGAGGACGAGCCGTGCATCACCAGATGCGTCTGCGGGATCTTCGCGTGGATCGCCTTGATGCGATCGATCGCCAGGATGTCGCCGGTCGGCTTGCGCGAGAACTTGTAGGCGCCGTGGCTTGTGCCGATCGCGATGGCCAGCGCGTCCACGCCGGTGCGGGCGACGAAGTCGGCGGCCTGGTCGGGATCGGTCAGCATCTGATCGTGCGTCAGCTTGCCCTCGGCACCCGACCCGTCCTCCTCGGCCGCCTCGCCGCTCTCCAGCGAACCGAGGCAGCCGAGCTCGCCCTCGACGGTGACGCCGACATCATGCGCCATGTCCACGACGTAGCGGGTGACATCGCAGTTGTACCCGTAGCTGGCTGGGGTCTTCATGTCCTCCTGCAGCGAGCCGTCCATCATCACGCTGGTGAAGCCTGACCGTATCGCGCGCAGGCAGACGGCGGCGCTGGCGCCGTGGTCCTGGTGCATGGCGATGGGGATGTGCGGCCAGGTCTCCACGGCCGCCAGCACCAGGTGGCGCAGGAACGCTTCGCCCGCGTATTTGCGCGCGCCGGCCGAGCCCTGCAGGATGACGGCGGAGTTGCAGGCATCCGCCGCCTGCATGATCGCCTGTATCTGCTCCATGTTGTTCACGTTGAACGCCGGCAGGCCGTAGCCGTGCTCGGCGGCGTGGTCCAGAAGTTGGCGCATCGCTACCAGGGCCATCATGTTTCTCCGTATGGAAGCAGGACCGGGAGCGACTTGCCCCGGCGCCCGCCGATCGTCAGAAGGCGCGTTTCTTCCGGTCCATGATCTGCCAGATCATCGGCGTGAAGATCAGCTGCATGGCCAGGGCCATCTTGCCGCCCGGGCAGACGATGGTGTTGGCACGCGACATGAAGCCGTCCTTCAACATGGACAGCAGATAGGGGAAGTCGATGCCCTTGGGGTCGCGAAAGCGGATCACCAGCATGCTCTCGTCGGCGCTCGGGATGTCGCGTGCGGTGAACGGGTTGGACGTGTCCACCGTCGGCACGCGCTGGAAGTTCACGTGCGTGTGGGAGAATTGCGGGCAGATGTAGTTCACGTAGTCGGGCATGCGACGCAGGATCGTGTCCACCACGGCCTCGTGGCTGTGGCCGCGGGTACGCTTGTCGCGATGCAGCTTCTGTATCCATTCGAGGTTCACCGTCGGCGCCACCCCGATCAGCAGGTCCACCTCGCCGGCGATGTCGACCGTCTCGGTCTTCACGCCCCCATGCAGGCCCTCGTAGAACATCAGGTCGGTGCCAGCGCCCAGATCCTCCCAGGGCGTAAAGGTGCCGGGCGCCTGGTTGTAGGGTGCAGCCTCGTCCGTGTCGTGCAGGTATTTGCGGGTTCGTCCCACACCCGACTTGCCGTAGTCGCGGAACAGCGCCTCGAGCTCCTCGAACAGGTTGCTCTCAGGGCCGAAATGGCTGAAATGGCCGTTGCCGCCGCGTTGTTCGTCCGCCATGCGGTCGCGCATCTGCTGGCGGTCGAAACGGTGGAACGCGTCGCCTTCCACGATCGCGGGCGTCACGCCCTCGCGCCTGAAGATCTGCTGGAAGGTCCACATGACGGTGGTGGTGCCCGCGCCGGACGACCCGGTGATGGCGACGATCGGGTGCTTCACCGACATGGTCAGGCGGTCCGGAAGAGACTGCGCTGCTTGAACAGCGGCGACTCGAAAACCATCGATTCACCGCGGTCGTAGGCGGTGTGGTACTCCTGCAGACGGCCGACCGCGGCACTTGCACCCAGCACCAGCGGGACCTTCTGATGGATGTGCTCCGGCATCACGTCCAGCACACGCAAGCGGCCGGTGCTGGCGGCACCCCCCGCCTGCTCGACAAGCATGGCGATCGGGTTGGCTTCCGCCAGCAGGTGCACGTGCCCGAGCCGGCTGGTGTCGCGCGTGTCGCGCGGGTGCAGGAACACGCCGCCGCGCAGCAGGATGCGGTGCACTTCGGCCACCAGGCTGTCGATCCAGCGTATCGTGCACGCGCGGCCGTCGCGGCCGGTGCCGTGGGTGGTGTATTCCTGGACGAAGCGACGGATCGGCGTCTCCCAATGCGGCTCCAGCGCCGCATCGACCGCCAGCTCGCTGCCCTGCTCGGGTATTTTCATGTTCGGGTGCGTCAGCGTGTAGGCGCCCGCCTCGCGGTCCAGCGTGAAGCCGTGCACGCCGGCGCCCAATGTGATGACCATCATCGCCAACGGCCCGAACAGCGCATAGCCCGCCGCCACCTGCTGCCGGCCCGGCTGCATGAAGTCTTCGGGCGTGGGGTCGGTGACGCCGTCCGGCGCCCGCAGCACGGAAAAGATCGTGCCGACCGTCAGGTCGACGTCCAGGTTGGCCTCGCCGTCCAGCGGCGCGAACAGCAGCATGTATCGGCCATGCGGGTACTCGGCGGGCACGGGATGCGGCCGGTCCAGCGCCGATGAGAGAATGCCGCAAAGCTGGCCGCCCCACTCGCAGGCGCTGAGCATGATCAGGTTGGCCACCTCGGCCATCCTCTTCGGCGGCTCGCCGGGCACGTTCCGGCTGGTCGTCACGATGGCGCCCGGACTGTCCAGCGCGCCACGCGCCACCGCCGCCCCGATCAGCTTGGCGGCGCGCTGCAGGTCGTTGAGCAGCGCCGCCAGTTCCGGGTCGTGCCCGCCGCCGCTGCCGCGACGCAGATCCTCGATGACGAACTTGCTGAACGTGGTGCGGCGATAGGGCATGACTGGCTTCCTGGACCGTTCTTATGCTGCCGCACGGCTTGGACCGTGCGCGGGAGGCGTCGTCACGTCTGATCGGCGAATACCCGGCTGGCTCGTATGTCTGCACCGGTGATGGTCTGCAACGCCATACGGTCAAACGGCTTGGCCCGCCCGGCAAACAGCCGGTTCGCCTGGCGCAGACGGGACCGGTCGAGCGCGTTGCGGATGGAACGCGCGTTCGAGAAGCGCGGCTGCTTCATACGACGCCCGATATACGCCCGCAGCACCGCCGTCGCGTCCTCGCTCAGCATATAGTTCATCTGCGAAAGCATGATCTGGGCAATGCTCAGCAGCTCGTCTTCGGAGTAGTCGGGGAAGTCTATGTGGTGGGCGATGCGCGACGCCATGCCGGGGTTGCTGCGGAAGAAGATGTCCATCCTCTCCTTGTAGCCGGCCAGGATGACAACCAGGTCGTCACGCCGGTCTTCCATCACCTGCAGCAGTATCTCGATCGCCTCCTGCCCGTAATCGCGCTCGTTCTCCGGCCGGTAGAGGTAGTAGGCCTCGTCGATGAACAGCACGCCGCCCATCGCCTTTTTCAGCACCTCCTTCGTCTTGGGCGCGGTGTGGCCGATATACTGCCCGACCAGGTCGTCGCGGGAGACGGTCACCACGTGGTTGCGCCGTATGTAGCCGAGCCGGTTCAGGATCTCGGCCATGCGCTGCGCCACCGTGGTCTTGCCGGTCCCGGGGTTGCCGGTGAAGCACATGTGCAGCGATGGCGGCTCGGCCGTCAGCCCCATGCTGCGACGGGCAGACTCGACCAGCAGCAGCGCGGCCACCTCGCGTATGCGGGTCTTGACCGGCACCAGCCCGACAAGGTCGCGGTCCAGGGCGTCGATCACGTCGCCGATGTTGCTGCGCTGGTAGAAGTCCTCGAGGTCGACGGTCTCCGGCGGCGGCTCGGCGATGCCGGCACTCATGCTGCGCGCCTCTGTTGCGGCACCCGGTCGAGCTGCCGACGCAGGGCGCCGATGACGCTCCGGTAGTAGCCGTCCGGATCCGGTGACCCGAAGATCGCCGACCCGGCGACGAAGGTGTCGATGCCCGCCTCGGCGATCTCGCCTATGTTGTCCACCTTCACGCCGCCGTCGATCTCCAGCCAGATCGGCTTGCCGCCCGACGCGACATGCGCGTCGATCCGCGCCCGCACCGCGCGCGCCTTGCGCAGCGTCTCGGGGATGAAGGCCTGGCCGCCAAAGCCCGGGTTGACCGACATCAGCAGGATCAGGTCGAGCCGGTCCATCACATGGTCCAGCACCGAGAGCGGGGTTGCCGGGTTCAGCACCAGGCCGGCGCGGCAGCCGCGCTCGCGTATCAGCGACAGCGAACGGTCCACATGCTCGCTCGCCTCGGGATGGAACGAGACGATGTCGGCCCCGGCGTCGACGAACAGGCCGATCAGCGCGTCCACCGGCCTGACCATCAGGTGCACGTCGATCGGTGCGGTCACCCTGGGCCGCAACGCCTTGCACACGACCGGGCCGAACGTCAGGTTCGGCACGTAGTGCATGTCCATGACGTCGACATGCACGACGTCCGCACCGGATGCGATCACGCGCTCCACCTCCTCGCCCAAGCGCGCGAAATCCGCGCTGAGGATCGAGGGTGCGATGCGGAGCGCCGGCAGTTCGGCGCGCACGGCTACAGGGCCTGTTCGGGTGCGGGCGCGCGGCCGGTGGCGTGGCTGCGCAACGTGTAGCGTATGTTGCGGCCCTCCGTCTCCTGCCGCACCAGCTCGAAGCCAGGCTCGAACGCCGGACGCTGCACCATGAAGCTCATGCGCACGCTCTCCCAGCCCTTCTTCGAATCGAAGGCCAGGATCTTGATGTATTGGTCGACCGCCTCGCGCTTGCAGGCTTCCAGCTCCATCATCACGCCGGCCGGGTCGCGCAGGTCGAACATCGGGTTGCCCCACATCGTCCAGTAGCAGTTCCGCGGATGCGGGTCGGACGTGTACTCGATCGCGACGGACCAGCCGTTATCCAGCGCATACTCGACCTGCTTCCTGATCTCCGCGTCGGTAAGGTCGGGCAGGAACGAGAACTGTCCTTGGGTGATCTTCATTGTGTCCTCCAGCGTCGCGGCGGTTCAGGAAGCGGTCGGCGTCGGCACGAAGTCGACGGAGTCGGTGCTAGCGTAGTTGAACGTGACGTCCTTCCACGTATCGAGCGCCGCACGCAGCGGACGGCACCACTTGGCCGCGCTGGACAGTATCTCGGGACCCTCGTTCCAGATGTCGCGGCCCTCGTTGCGCGCCTTCACCATCGTCTCCAGCGCCACGCGGTTGGCGATGGCGCCGGCCTGGATACCGTCCGGATGGCCGATCGTGCCGCCGCCGAACTGCAGCACCACGTCCTCGCCCAGGTAGGTCAGCAGCTGGTGCATCTGGCCGGCATGGATGCCGCCGGACGCCACCGGCATCAGCTTCTTCAGGCTGGCCCAGGGCTGATCGAAGAACACGCCGTGTGAAAGGTCCTGTCTCACATGGTTCTCGCGGCAGGTGTCGTAGATGCCGCTGATCACCGCCGGGTCGCCTTCCAGCTTGCCCACCACGGTGCCGGCATGGATGTGGTCCACGCCCGCCATGCGCATCCACTTGGCGATCACGCGGAACGAGACGCCGTGGTTCTTCTGGCGCGTGTAGGTCGAGTGTCCCGCCCGGTGCAGGTGCAGGATCATGTCGTTGCGGCGGCACCATTTCGCCATCGACTGGATGGCGGTGTAGCCGATCACCAGGTCGATCATGATGATGACGGCGCCGAGCTGCTTGGCGAACTCGGCGCGTTCGTACATGTCCTCCATGGTGCCGGCGGTCACGTTCAGGTACGTGCCCTTCACCTCGCCGGTCTCGGCCATCGCCTTGTTGACGCCCTCCGTGCAGTACAGGTAGCGGTCGCGCCAGTGCATGAAAGGCTGCGAGTTGATGTTCTCGTCGTCCTTGGTGAAGTCCAGGCCACCCTTCAACGCCTCGTAGACGACGCGGCCGTAGTTGCGGCCGGACAGGCCGAGCTTCGGCTTCATCGTGGCACCCAGCAGCGGCCGCCCGAAGCAGTTCAGGCGTTCGCGCTCGACCACGATCCCCGTCGCCGGGCCCTGGAAGGTCTTGAGGTAGTGCGTGGAGATGCGCATGTCCTCCAGACGCAGCGCCTTGAGCGGCTTGAAGCCGAACACGTTGCCGATGATCGAGGCGGTGAGGTTCGAGATCGAGCCTTCCTCGAACAAATCGAGGTCGTAGGCGATGTAGGCGAACCACTGGCCGGGCTGGCCGGGCACCGGATCCACCCTGTAGGCCTTCGCGCGGTAGTATTCGCTGTCCGTCAGGCGGTCGGTCCAGACCACGGTCCAGGTAGCCGTGGAGGATTCACCGGCCACGGCCGCGGCCGCTTCCTCGGGGTCCACGCCATCCTGCGGCGTGATGCGGAACACCGCCAGGATGTCGGTGTCCTTCGGCTCGTAGTCCGGCTCCCAATAGCCCATCTGCCGATACTTGAGCACGCCGGAGCGGTAGCGCTCCTTCATGTCCGTAATCTTCACGTCGGCGACCTGGTCCAATGTCAGCCTCCCTTCGATCACCCTGAATGGGGTCGTTGGCGCGGACCTAACCACCTGGACGACCGACAGGGAAACAAATTACATTGCGTGTTTCAACAAGGGAAGCCTTGTCCGTTGGTGATGCGCAACATGACCGTCCGGCAGATGCAGATGCTGGCCGCCGCCGACGACGCGCGGTCCTTCGCGCGCGCCGCGGCGGCCCTTCGCGTCTCGCCCGCTGCGGTGTCGTTCCAGGTCAAGCAGATCGAGGACATGAGCGGCTTTGCCATGTTCGAACGCATCGGCCGCCAGGTCGTCCCGACCGAGGCGGGACAGGTGCTGCTGGCCTATGTCCGCCTGGTGCTGCAGGCGCTGCACGATTCCGACCAGGCGCTGATGGCGCTGCGCGGCGCGGTCGGCGGCCGGATCACGCTCGGCGCGGTTTCCACCGCCAAATACATCGTCCCGCACGTGCTGGCACGGTTCCAGGACGCGTATCCGGGAGTCACAATCAACCTGCGCTTCGGCAACCGGCAGCAGATCGCCGAGGCGCTCGGTCGCGGCGAGATCGACTTGGCGGTGATGGGCCAGCCGTCGCCGGAAGCCGACGTGCTGGCCACCCCGTTCGCCGACCACCCCTCCGTCATCATCGCCGCCGCCGACCATCGTCTGGGCATGGCACCGAGCCTCGCCTTTGCCGACCTGGCGCGCGAGCGGCTGATCACGCGCGAGGACGGCTCGGGCACGCGGCTGCTGATGCAGCAGACGTGCCTTGCCGCCGGGGTCACGCCGCGTATCGGCATGACCACCGACAGCAACGAGACCATCAAGCAGGCGGTGATGGCCCGCATGGGGGTGGCGGTGATCTCGCGCCACACGATCGGGCTGGAACTGGCGCTCGGGCTGCTGCGCACCCTGCCGGTGGACGGCTTCCCGGTGCTGCGGTCCTGGTTCGTGGTGCGTCGGCGGTCGATGCCGATGATGCCGGCGCATGCGCGGCTGCAGGAGTTCCTGCAGCAGAACGGACAGGCGGTCATCGACAGTCTCGAAGCCGGCTATCGTGCCGCGGCGGCGAAGGCCGGCGGCGATGCCCCGGTCAGCCCGCCTGCCGCGCCCAGCCCTCCAGCTCGGCCAGCCCGATCACCGGGCCGCAGCGCGCCGGCGACACCAGGACGGACGCAGGCTGGTCCGGGTCGCCCAGGCAGCTGACCACGGCCAGCGCGCCCTCGAACGGGCCGGCGCCGCCATAGGCGCTGCAGGTGACGATACAGGCGAGCCCGGCGCCGAGCGCGCTGCGCAGCCCGTTCGCCGTGTCCTCCAGCGCCAGGCAGTCGGCCGCCGGCAACCCCAGGCGTTGCAGTGCCAGGCGATAGACGTCCGGCGCGGGCTTCTTGGCCGCGACCTCGTCGCCCGCGGCGATCACCTCGAAAGGCTGGCCGCCGAGCGTCGCCTGCAGCAGCGCATCGACGTTCGGACGGCTGGTCGTGGTCGCGATGGCGAGCCGCACCCCGGCCGCCTGCGCTTCGTCGAGCAATCGCCTGACGCCCGGGCGCAGCGCCAGTCCGCCCTGTTCGATCAGGCGGGCGTAGCGCCGGGTCTTGTCGGCATGCAGCGCCGCGATCGCGTCGGCCGCCAGCGCCGCGCGGCCGGCGCTGCGCACGTAGTGGCCGATACGCTCCTTGCCGCCGGTTATCTCGAGCAGGCGGCCATAAAGCGCCTCGTCCCAGACCCACGGCAGGCCGGCGGTCGCGAAGCTGTCGTTGAAGGCCTGCCGGTGCAGCGCCTCGGTCTCCGCCAGCGTGCCGTCCACATCGAAAATCAGGGCTTTCAATCGCGCCAACCGCACTCTCCCGCCGCCCGGCCCCATCCACCCGCCACGACCGGGCCGAGGGGTCAGCTGAGCGCCTGCACGCCGTTCTCATAGTGATTTGTCAGGCGGTCGAAGGTTGCAAGCAGCACCTCGCTCAGTTCGGCGATGCGCTCCCGCCCGGCGTGGGTGTACGCCCGATCCAGCGCGGCCTCGAACGGCCCGAACGCCGACGCGGCCGACGCGAGCTCACCCTGGATCGGCACGTTCGTCAGCGGAACGGCCCCGAGATAGGCCAGACCGTCCCTGAACTCGGCCCGGGTTCCCGCCATCGCCGTGGCGAAGCGCAGGCCGGCCTCGCCCGGCAGCATGGTCGCCAGCAGCGCCTCCTTGGCCAGACGTTGCGACAGCATGCGCTGCCGCCCCGAGACGTTGATGACGTGCAACGCCGCCGCCAGCCCCGCGATTTCCAGGTTGTTGGTCAGCCGTTCCGCCCGCAGCAGCAGCGCGTCGGCCAGGCGGTTCACGTTGTCCAGGCCGGCCGGGTCGGGTGCCGCCACGAGCGCGGGCTTGAGCCGCGACCAGGGTGCCGCCACCGCGTCGAGCAGGTCGCCGAACGTCGCCCGCGACAGGCTTTTTTCCAGCGCCGCCAGGTTGGCGTCGGTCTGGCCGACCGACGCCTCGATCATGGCCAGGGTCTGCGGCAACGCCACCTTCGCGCAGGCCAGCGCATGAAGCTTGACCAGACGCTGCGACAGCATCCTGAACTGGCCGGCCCGATTGATCGCCTCGGCGTAATGCGCCTGGTCGATCACCATGCGGGAGACCTGGCCGATGCGTTGCTTGGTCTGCATCGCCGCGGCCCGCAGCGCGCGATACGCTTCGGCCTCGCGCAGCTGCCGCGCGCCCATCAGGATCCCCTTGGCACGGTCCACCAGCGTGCGCTCGGCGAAGCGGCGCTGCAGCTCGGCCAGCTCGCCGGCCAGCGCCTGGTCGCGGGCGAACCGTGCCATCGCCGCATGGATTACCGACCGCAGCCGCAGGGCGCCGTAACCGCCGACGACGTAGGCGCTGACGCCCGATCGCATCGCCTGTTCGATCCGCCCGGCATCCGGGTCGTCGGTGAACAGCACGACAGGCCGGGGCGCGGTCGTGCTCAGCGTGGCCAGGGTGGCGAACAGCGCGTCCCCCGGACTGGGATCATAGCAAATGACCAGATCGGGAGCAGTGCGGATCGTCTCCTGCACAATCGCCGTGCAATCGACGCTCGCCAGCACGCTGACGCCCACGAGGTCCAAGTCCGTGACCAGGGGCGGCGTGTCCCGTCCCGGAACGGCGGACGCGAGCGCGGACAGCAGCGGCATACCGAAGCACCGACGCAATTTCCGCACCAGCCGACCTTGGCATGCAAACTGCTTGCATGACCGCAGGGCACAACGATGTGCCCGACACGATTTCCGCACTGCGCGTCACGCCCACACCGATGTGGGCCATCCTGTGCCTCCAGTATCCGTATCCCGGAGGAGACACCTATGTTGACGCCTGTACTTATGAACAAAAGTCTTTTGTTTCTTTTCTTCAGAAAAGAAAGCGCTTCTTTTTGAACAGAAGAAGCAAAAACTCTTTTTCGTTGAACTCGCTCTCTTGGAGACAGTCGCTGTGACTTCCGACAAAGCTACCCGGATCGATCTGTTCAGCTTTTCAACGCCGCAGATGCGGGCGTTTCACATGAGCTGGTTGGCGTTCTTCGTCTGCTTCTTCGCCTGGTTCGCGGTGGCACCGCTGATGCCGGTGATCAAGGGCGAGTTCCACCTGACGGCGGGGCAGATCGCCAACATCAACATCGCCGCCGTCGGCATCACCATCCTGGTCCGCCTCGTGGTCGGGCCGCTCTGCGACAAACTGGGGCCGCGCATCACCTACACCGGGCTGCTCGCCATCGGCGCGCTGCCGGTCATGGGCATCGCCCTGGCCAGTTCCTATCAGGCCTTCTTGATCTTCCGCCTCGCCATCGGCGCGATCGGGGCCAGCTTCGTCATCACCCAGTTCCACACCTCGGTGATGTTCGCCCCGAACGTCGTCGGCACCGCCAACGCGACCGTCGGCGGCTGGGGCAACGCCGGCGGCGGGGTCACCCAGTCGGTCATGCCGCTGCTGCTTGGGGCCCTGCTCAGCCTCGGCGTCGGCCACGCGCTCGGCTGGCGGCTGGCGATGCTGGTGCCGGGTGCGATGATGCTGATCGTGGCGGTGATGTACTGGACGCTCACGCAGGACACGCCGGAGGGCAACATCCCCGCGTTGCGGGCACGCGGCATCACCGTCGATTCCGGCAAGAAGGGCGGCTGGGCGGTGTTCCGGCAGGCGATGGCCAATTACCGGGTGTGGCTGCTGGCCACCTGCTACGCCGGCTCGTTCGGCGTGGAGATCTTCATCCACGGCGTGGCCGCCAGCTACTACGTCGACCGCTTCGGCCTGACGCTGACCGGGGCGGGCATGGCCGCCGGCAGCTTCGGCCTGCTGGCGTTGTTCGCGCGGGCACTCGGCGGCATCGCGTCGGACCGCGTGGCGAAAAGCTGGGGCCTGGGCGGGCGGGCGACCCTGCTTTGCGCCCTGCTGGCCGCCGAGGGCGTGGGATTGCTCGCGTTCTCCACGATGAACACGGCCGGGCTCGCGATCGCGGCGATGCTGGGGTTCGGCCTGTTCACCCACATGTCGTGCGGCTCGATCTACGCGCTGGTTCCCTTCGTCGACCGCCGCGCGCTCGGCGGGGTGGCCGGCATCGTCGGCGCCGGCGGCAACATCGGCGCGGTGGCGGCCGGCTTCCTGCTCAAGGGCGTCGGCACCGTGCCGGAGACGCTGTTCGTGCTGGGCTGGGCGGTGCTGGCCTGTGCGGCGTGTGCGGCGGCGGTACGCTTCCCGCTCGCCCATCGCGTCGCCGAGCAGGGTCTCTACGACGAGGCGGTGGCGCAGCGCCGGCTGACCTATGGCGGCTCGGTCGCCGGCGTGGCGGCGTAGCGGCGATGCGCATCGTCGTCGTCGGCAGCGGGCCTGCCGGAGTACGGGTGGCGGCACGCGTCGCCCCCGTGCACGCCGTCACCGTGTTCGGGGACGAACCCGGCACCGCCTACAACCGCGTCGCCCTGTCGCAATGGCTGGCGGGCGACATGGACCAGGACGCGCTGCTGACGCCGGTCTGCACCCAGGCCGCCTATCGGCCAGGCTGCCTGGTGGTCGAGATCGACCGCGAACGCCGCCGCGTGGTCACCGAGGCCGGCGACGCGGTCGCCTACGACCGGCTGGTGCTGGCGACCGGCGCCGATGCGGTGCGCCTGGTATTGCCGGGCGCGGATCTGCCGCATGTCGTCCTCTATCGCACGCGGCAGGACGTGGCCCGGATGCTCGCCGCCGCAGAAAGGGGCGGGATCGCGGTCGTGATCGGCGGTGGCCTGCTGGGCCTGGAAGCAGCGGCCGGGCTCGCGCGGCGCGGCATGCGCGTGACTGTGCTGCACGGCGTGGATCGGGTGATGAACCGGCAGCTCGACCAGGCAGGCGCGGCTCTGCTGGCGCACCGGCTGCGCGACCAGACGATTCGATTGGAGACCGAGGTGAGCACGGTGGCGATCGAACCCGGCCAGGTCCGCCTGTCCGACGGGCGCCGCCTGCCGGCCGACATCGTCGTGATGGCGGTCGGCATACGGCCGCGCACCGATCTGGCGCGTGCGGCCGGGCTCGCGGTGTCGAAGGGCATCGTCGTCGACGACGCGATGCGGACCTCGGACCCGGCCATCCTGGCGGTCGGCGAATGCGCCGAGCATGACGGCCAGTGCGTGGGCCTGGTGGCCCCTGCCCTGGTGCAGGCGGACACTGCCGCCAGCACGCTGCTGCAGACCGGGCGCACCTACCGCCACGTGGCGGACGCGGCCGCGTTGAAGGTGGCCGGCGCGCCGGTCTGGTCCGGCGGCGCGATCGACGACGGCGAGAGCGAGAGCATCGTCATCGAGGACGGCACCCACTCCTACCGCCGGCTGCTCGTCCGAGGGGACCGCCTGGTGGGTGCGGTCATGGTCGGCGATACCAGCGATTCGGCCTGGTACCACCGGCTGATCGCCGAGGGCACCGATATCGGCGCGCTGCGGGCGGCGCTGCCCTTCGGCCCGGCCTACGCCCCTGCCTTGCCGGAGGCGGGCGCATCCCGGGTGAGCGCACCATGAACGACGGTTTCGACACGACGCAGCAGGAATACCTCAAGGGCTTCTTCGCCGGGGTGGAGGCGCGGCGCGGTTCGGCCGGCCTGCCTCTGGCCCCGTCCGGCGATGCGGCGGCGCCCCCCGCCGACCCCGCCGACCTGATGCGCGTCGCCCAGGACCGCACGCTCGCCGGCGGCGCCAAGCTGACGACCGAGGAGGAGGCCAAGCGCGCGCGCCACCCGCTCGACCGCATGGACGAGATCGTCGACCGCGCCGCGCAGGGCAAGCCGCCCCGCGGCATGGACGTGTTCCTGACCAAGTATCACGGCCTGTTCTACGTGGCCCCCGCGCAGACCAGCTTCATGTGCCGCCTGCGCATCCCGGGCGGGATCACCAACACCGCCCAGTTCCGCGGCCTGGCCGGCATCGCCGACGAGCTGGCCGGCGGCCACGCTGACGTGACCACGCGCGCCAACCTGCAGCTGCGCGAGATACCGCCCGGCAACGCCGCCGAGCTGCTGAACCGCCTGGCCGAGTTGGGCCTGACCGCGCGTGGCTCGGGGGCCGACAACGTGCGCAACGTGACCGGCAGCCCGACCGCCGGCATCGACCCGGACGAGCTGGTCGACACCCGGCCCGACGCGCGGGCCATCCACTTCCACATCCTGAACCACCGCGCGCTCTACGGCCTGCCGCGCAAGTTCAACATCGCCTTCGACGGCGGCGGCCGCGTGCCGGTGCTGGAGGAGACCAACGACATCGCGTTCACCGCCGTGCGCGTGGCCGACGGGTTCGGCGTGCCGGGCGGCGTCGCCTATCGGCTCGCGCTGGGCGGCATCACCGGGCATCGCGACCTGGCGCGCGAGACCGGCGTGCTGGTGCAGCCCGGCCAGACCACGCGCGTCTGCGACGCCATCCTGCGCGTGTTCATCGCCGAGGGCGACCGCACCACCCGCACCCATGCCAGGCTGAAATACGTGCTCGACCGGCTGGGCACGGCCGAGTTCCTGGCACGCGTCGAGGCCGAGCTGGGCGGGCCGCTCACGCGCGTGCCGTCCGAGGCGGTCCAGCCGCGTGCGGCGCTGGACCGCATGGGCCATGTCGGCGTGCATGCGCAGGCGCAGGCCGGGCTGCACTACATCGGCGTCATTCTGCCGCGCGCGCGCATGAGCTCGGCGCAGATGCGCGGCCTGGCGGACGTGGCCGACCGGTTCGGCTCCGGCACCATACGGCTGACCGTCTGGCAGAATCTGCTGATCAGCGACGTGGCCGACGTGGCGGGCGCGCGCACGGCCATCGCGTCGCTCGGGCTGGCCACCGAGGCCACGCACGTACGCGCCGGGCTGGTGGCCTGCACCGGCTCAGCCGGCTGCAAGTTCGCCAACGCCGCCACCAAGGCGCAGAGCGAGATGCTGGCCGATTTCCTCGACGCGCGGTTTACCGCACCCGCGCCGGTCAACATCCACCTCACCGGCTGCCCCAACTCCTGCGCGCAGCATTTCATCGCCGATATCGGTCTGCTCGGCACCCGCGTGGAGCGGGGCGAGGACATGGTGGACGGCTACGACCTGCATGTCGGCGGCGGCACCGGCACGCACGCGGCGATCGGCCGGCTGGTGCTGCCCAAGGTCGCCGCCGATCGCATGGCGCCGATGATCGAAGCGCTGCTGCGTGCCTGGGCCGATGAGCGACGGGTGGACGAGAGCTTTCGCGACTGGAGCGCGCGCCATGACACGGCCGCGCTGGCTGCACAACTCCAGGCCGGGGAGGCGGTGCCTTGAACGCCATCGACACGATGTCCGTGGCCGCGTCGCTGCCGACGCCGCTGATCCCCGAGAACGCGCCGTTCAGCGCCGCCCAGCGTGCCTGGCTGAACGGCTTCCTGGCCGGGCTCTACGGCGGCCAGGCCGGCGGTCAGGCGGCGGCACCGGCCGCGGCGGAAGATTTCCCCTGGCACGATCCCGCCCTGGAATTGCCGGAACGCCTGTCGCTGGCCGAAGGGCGGCCTCTGCCGCGCCGGCTGATGGCGGCGATGGCGCAGCTCGATTGCGGCCAGTGCGGCTATCAGTGCCAGACCTACGCC
Source organism: uncultured Acetobacteraceae bacterium (assembly GCA_964244615.1). Taxonomy (GTDB): domain Bacteria; phylum Pseudomonadota; class Alphaproteobacteria; order Acetobacterales; family Acetobacteraceae; genus BOG-908. The sequence continues at coordinate 18,491 of CAXTJP010000002.1, read as the reverse complement.
GAGGCGCTGGCCGAGGGCCGGGAGAGTTCGGCCAGCCTCTGCGTGCCGGGCGCCAAGCCCACGATGCGGACGCTCAAGGCGATCCTGGCCGAGGCACCGGCACCGGTACCGGTTGCCGGGATGGCCGCCGAGCCGGCGCACGCCACCGCGCCGGTCCGCGTGCTCTCCGCCGAACGGCTGACCGCCGAGGGCTCCGCCAAGGACGTGCGCCACGTGGTCATCGACCTGGCCGGCACCGGCCTGTCCTACCAGCCGGGCGACAGCCTCTCGCTCGCCTGCCCGAACGACCCCGCCCTGGTGGAGGCCTGCATCGCGGCGCTGGGCGCGACCGGCGACGAGCCGGTGGGCGAGCACGGCCTGCGCCACGCGCTGACGCACACCCACGACATCGCCCGTCCGCACGACCGGGTGACCGACCTGCTCGGCATGACCGCCGCCGACCCGGCCCACGCTGCGGCGCTGCGCGCGCTCTCCGACGGTTTGGACGGCGCCGAACCCGCGGACGCCGACCTGCTCGACCTGCTGGAAGCGTTCCCCTCCGCCCGGCCGCCGCTTGCCGACCTGGTGCGTGCGCTGCCGAGCCTGAAGCCGCGGCTCTACTCGATCGCCTCGTCGCAGGCCGCCGTCGGCGAGCAGGTCCATCTCTGCGTCTCCGCCGTTCGCACGCAGCGGCGCGCGCGGGTACGCAGCGGCGTCGCCAGCGTGCACCTGGCCGACCGCGCGCATGGCGGGTCCGCGCTGCAGGCGGCGATCCATGTCAGCCCGTTCCGCTTGCCGACCGACCCCGCCATCCCGGTGATCATGGTCGGCCCCGGCACCGGCATCGCACCATTCCGCGCCTTTCTGCAGCATCGCGCGGCGTCCGGCATCTCGGCGGCCACCGGCGGACGCGCCTGGCTGTTCTTCGGCGACCAGCACGCCGCCTCGGATTTCCTCTATCGCACCGAACTGGAACAGTGGCAGGAACAGGGTGTGCTGTCCCGCCTCGATCTCGCCTTTTCGCGCGACCAGACCAAGAAGATCTACGTTCAGGACCGCATGTCCGAACAGGCGGCCGAGCTTTGGACCTGGCTGCGCGAGGGCGGCCATTTCTACGTGTGCGGCGACGCCAGCCGTATGGCGCGCGACGTGGACGAGACGCTGCGCCGCATCGCCATGCGCCAGGGCGGCATGGACCAGGACCAGGCACGCGACTGGATCGTCGCCCTCGCCCGCCAGGGCCGCTACCAGCGTGACGTTTATTAACCCCTCTCAGATGTTGCATGACGGGTTAGCCGGCACGTGGCCGAGCAGCGGGGCGGCGTTGCCGGCCGGCGAAGCGCCTGGGCGCGCCGAGACGGCGGTACGCACGACCTGCCCCTATTGCGGGGTCGGCTGCGGCGTGCTGGCGACGCCCACGAGCTCGGTCGGCGACCCCCTGCACCCGGCCAATCTCGGCCGGCTGTGCAGCAAGGGCTCGGCGCTGCACGAGACGCTGGGGTTGGAGACGCGCCTGCTCTACCCGCGCGTGGGCGGCAGGCGGGCGAGCTGGAACGCGGCGCTGGACCGGGTGGCCGACGCGTTCCGCACGACGCTCGACCGCTACGGCCCGGACAGCGCGGCGATCTACGTCTCGGGCCAGCTGCTGACCGAAGATTATTACGCCGCCAACAAGCTTGCCAAAGGCTTCCTCGGCATCGGCAACATCGACAGCAACAGCCGGCTGTGCATGTCGAGCGCCGTCTCTGGCTACATGCGCGCGTTCGGCGAGGACGTGGTGCCGGTCGGCTACGCGGATCTGGTGAGCGCGGAGCTGGTGGTGCTGGTCGGCTCCAACACCGCCTGGTGCCACCCGGTGCTCTACCAGCGGCTGGTGGCCGCGGGCACGCCCCTGGTGGTGATCGACCCGCGACGCACCGCCACCTGCGAGGGCGCGGCGCTGCACCTGGCGCTGCGGCCGGGCAGCGACGTGGCGCTGTTCAACGGCCTGCTGGCACACCTCGCCCGCACCGAACCCTGCGCGCGCCACCTGCCCGGCGCTCGCCAGGCGGTGGAGGCGGCACTGGCCGACGCGCCGGACGCGCAGGCGACCGCGCTGGCCTGTGGCCTGGACGCGGCCGACGTGGCGCGGTTCTTCGACCTGTTTGCGGCCACGCGTCGCGTCGTCACCTTCTTCAGCCAGGGGGTGAACCAGTCGAGCAGCGGCACCGACAAGGTGAACGCCATCGTCAACGCGCATCTGCTGACCGGCCGCATGGGTGCGGGCGCCGGCCCGTTCAGCATCACCGGCCAGCCAAACGCGATGGGCGGGCGCGAGGTGGGCGCACTGGCCAATCTGCTGGCCGGCCACCTGTCCTGGGACCACGCGCCGGACGTGGCGGCGGTGCGGGATTTCTGGTCGGCGCCGAACATGGCGGCCGGGCCGGGGCGCCGCGCGGTCGACCTGTTCCGTGCGGTGGGCGAGGGCCGGATACGCGCGCTGTGGATCATGGGCACCAACCCGGCGGTCTCGATGCCCGATTCGGCGGCGGTCCGCGCGGCGTTGCAGGCCTGCCCGTTCGTGGCGGTCTCGGATTGTTCGGACGGGACCGACACGCTCGCCTACGCGCAGGTGGCAATGCCAGCCCTGGCCTGGGGCGAGCGCGACGGCACCGTGACCAACAGCGAGCGGGTGATCAGCCGGCAGCGCCCGTTCCTGCCGGTCTCGGGCGAGGCGCGGGCGGATTGGCGGATCGTCGCCGATGTGGCCGCCCGTCTCGGCTACGGCGACGCCTTTGCCTGGACCGGCTCGCACGACGTGTTCGACGAGCATGCCAGGCTGACCGGGCTGCAGACCGGACGGCGACGCATCTTCGACATCTCCGGCCTGTCCGGCCTGTCGCGTGCCGAGTACGACGCAATGCCGCCGGTGCGCTGGCCGGTTCCGCGCGGCGGCGCCCCCGCCGCAGCCGTGGACCGCGTGTTCGCGTCCGGCTATCCGACCGCCGATGGGCTGCCGCGGCTGGTGCCCGTGCGGGTACGGCCGCCGGAGAACGCCGTGTCGGCCGACGCGCCTTTCGCGCTGCTGACCGGCCGCGTGCGCGACCAGTGGCACACGATGACCCGCACCGGCCTGTCGCCGCGCCTGCTGCTGCACATCGCCGAGCCGTTCGTGGCCGTCCATCCCGACAGCGCGGCGGGCCTGCAGGATGGCGGGTTGGCGACGGTCTCGACCGCGCAGGGGGCGGCGACCCTGCGCGTGCGCCTCGATGCCGGGATGCGGCGCGACGAGTTGTTCGCGCCGATGCACTGGACCGACGCCTTCGCACCCGGCGGCCGGATCAACGCGGCGGTCAACCCGGCGGTCGACCCGCTCAGCGCCCAGCCCGAGCTGAAGCACACGCCGGCGCGCATCGCCCCGTTCGCGGCCGATTGGCACGGCTTCGTGCTGTCCCGCGCCCCGCTTGCCCTCGGCTGGGCCGGCTGGCGCGCCAGCTGGCCGCTGGAGGACGGGGTGCGGCGCCACGAACTGGCGGGCATGGGCGGGCCGGCCGACGCCTTCGCCCACGCCCTCTCCAGCGTCGGTTCCCCGGCTGGGTGGACCGTGCTGCGCGACCCTGGCGCGGGGCTGTTCCGCGCCATCCTGGTGCAAGCGGGCGTGCTGCAGGCCGTCATCATGCTCGCGCCCGACCCATCGTTGCCGGAGCGCAACTGGCTGGCCACGCGCTTCGCCGCCGCCGACCTGTCGATCGCGGGCCGCCGCGCGTTGCTGGCCGGCCGACCGACCGAGGGGGGCGCCTGCGCCGACCCGTCGATCTGCGTGTGCCACGGCGTGGGCCGCATCGCGATCCTGGCGGCGATCCGCGCCGGGGACACCGACCTGGCCGGCATCGGCCGGCGCACCGCCGCCGGCACCGGCTGCGGCTCGTGCCGACCGGAACTTGCGGCGCTGCTGCGAGAGGTCCTGCCGACCGGCGTTTCGGCCTAGGGATTTCCTGTGGAGGAGACGGCGTGCAGACCTTATCCGTCTCTGCACCGGGATGTGGGATTGACCCGTTCCGTGGACACCCTGAAGCTTTCAGCAGAGGTGTTCCTGATGCCCAAAACCCGTCCGCCATATTCACCTGAGTTTCGCCGGCAGATGGTCGATCTCGTCCGTGCTGGACGGTCTTCCGAGGATATGGAAACCTCACGGAGAGTCAGCCTCACCGATGGTTAATACCAGTCAGCCAGATCGCGAGGAGATGCCCGTCAACGCCCGTTTTGCGAAATCTGTCGAGGCACAGAGCCGAGAGTCGCCCAGGTCCGCTTTACCTAATGAGTAGAACTGTCTTCGGCCGATCTGACTTTCCAACGAAGAAAAGTTCCTTAAGACATAGATGCGCCGGGTGCTTCACCCCTGCTAACTCGCGCAGCTGCTGGCGGAACTCTTGATGCGCCTGCGCCGCGTGAGATGCTGGCAATTCCTGCCGCCACGGCCAGCACGGTTCCTAGGCTGAGTCCGATCGTTTCGGCGCGGTCAGGTGCGACATGAAACACGAGGGCCGCGAGCGTCGCGCCTGTCGTAACGCCGACGAGCCGGGCGGTCGCCAGCATGCCGCCGGCCGCCCCTGAGCGCGCACGAGGGGCCGAGGACAGCATGACGCGGTTGTTGGGAGACTGAAAGAAGCCGAACCCCAAACCGCAAAGAGACACGCGCCAAACGACGTCAAGGGTGGAGGCGTGCGGTGACAGCATGGCCAGCGCCACCAGCCCGATGCCGAACAGCGTCATGCCAAACAAGCCTAGAAGCGAGGGGGCTACGCGATCGGAGAGACGGCCGGCTAAGAGCGCCACCACGCCCACCGCCATGGAAAAAGGCGTCATCAGCAAGCCGGTTTCGACCTGGCTACGATGCAGCACGGTCTGCAAGAAGAATGGCAGAACCAGAAAGACCAGCATGTAGGCGGCGAAGGCGCAGACTGAGGCCACGATCGACAAGGCGAATACTCGGATCCTGAGAAGGTCGACCGGAATGAGCGGCCGTTCGGATCGACGCTCACGAACGATCAAGGCCGCCGCCGCCGTCAGCGCCACCGCGAGTTCTACGGAGGCGATCCATTGCGAGCCGTGCCCATGGGTGAAGCTGTCCGCGCCGATGAAGAACAGCCCAAAGGCGAGCGCGTTCAGCGCCGCGCTCGTCCAATCCAGCCGATTGCTCGATCGTTCCGAACGTGGCAGGACACGCAGGGCCAAGGCGAGGCAGACGAGCCCGAAGGGCACATTGACCGCAAACAGCCAAGGCCAGGGACCGACTGCGAGAATGGCCGAGGCCACGGTCGGGCCCAGTGCGGCCGCAACAGCCACCACCAGCGCGTTCAGCCCGACGCCCCGCCCGAGCAGCGCCGCAGGATAGGTGAAACGCACGAGCGCGCCGTTAACGCTCATCAAGCCGGCGGCGCCCACTCCTTGGATCACCCTTGCGGCCACAAGCCACGACAGCGTCGGCGATAGGGCACAGGCGAGCGAGCCGAGGGTGAAGACGGCAACGCCGGCCTGGTAGACGCGGCGGTAGCCCAGTCGTTCACCCAGGGCCGCAAACGGCAGGAGGGTCACCACGCTCGCCAGCTGGTAGGCGTTGATGATCCACACGGCCGCCGGAGGACTCGCCCTGAGCTCCCCGGCCATGGTCGGGAGCGCGACGTTGGCGATGGCCCCGTCGAGCACCGACATGGTAATGCCGACAGCTACGGCGAGCATCGCCCAGTAGCGCTGCGGCGTGGGCAAGCCGTCGGAGGGCGCGGTCATGCAAGGGGAACCGTTCAGGCCGGGCTGAACAGGTTGAGCGATCCGGTCTGGACGATCCGGCTGATCATTGGCAGGAGTGCGTCGACGGAGAAGCCATGCATCTCGGCCGACAGGCTTGTGGTGGCGTCCTCGGCGATGACGACCTCGTAGCCGTGCTCATAGGCCTGGCGAGCTGTGGATTCCACGCCCATGTTGGTTGCGATCCCGCCGATCACCACCGTTCTCACGCCCCTTCGGCGGAGCTGCACGTCCAAGTCGGTGCCGTGGAAGGCCCCCCATTGGTGCTTGGTGACGAAGATGTCGCCGGCTTCGGCGAGCCCGTCGACGAGCCGGCTCCAGTCCGCCGGGAAGCCGCCTTCGGGGGCCGGCATGGGCCGGTCCACCGGCTGGCGAAGCGCGTCGCCGAAGTCGGAGGCGAAGGCGACGTTGACGAGGATCACGAGGGCACCCGCATGCCTGAAGCGTGCGGCGAGGGCCCGCCCGTTTTCCGCAGCTTCGCGACCGCTGCGAGGGGCGAGCGGCAGAGCCACAATGCCGTTTTGAAGGTCGATCAGGACGAGGGCTGTCGTCTTGGGATCAAGGGTAGCCATACGGCATCCTCAGCAATGGATGGAAAGGCGTTGACGCCTGTTGGGGGTAGGCTCACTATTTGAGAAATCCCTCAACCACCTACTTGAGCACGAACTCAAATATGTCAAGACTTGATCGGCAGTACCGAACCGCGCTGGAACCGCAGCGTGGCGTCGGTCGACGTCGGGTCGAGGCGTTGTTGGAAGCCGCTTCGGCCATCATCGCCGAGCGCGGGTTCCAGGCGACCACGATGGCGGAGATCGCCGCGCGAGCCGGCGCCCAGGTGGGATCGCTCTACCGCTTCTTTCCAAGCAAGGACGTGCTCGCCGACGCCTTGCAGGAGCGGTACGTGGCGCGGGCAGCGGCGGCTTACGACGAGCTTCAAAGCCGCGTCGATAGGATGAGCTCCGACGCCTTGGCCGACGCGCTGGCGAACTTCATGGTCACGCTGCATGCAGAGACGCAGGGGCTGAGCGCGCTTCTCGACGCCCGCGGCCAAGCCTCTGAACAGAGGGCCTCGCTCCGAAACTTCTCGATCGAGCGCATCGCCAAGCTGCTCGTGCTTCGATCGAAAACTCTGGATAGCGACGCCGCCCGGGATCTCGCGATCCTCTTACTGAATGTGATGAAGCTAATGGTTGCCATGACAATCGATGATAGCGCTCCGACGAGCCGCGGCGCCGTAGAGAACTTACGCGCAATGACCAGGCTATACTTATCTACAAAGCTCTGACCGACTGAGCTGCCCCGTTTTCCGTTGCTGCCTCGTAGGCCATGGGTGAACGGTAACCAGGGCGGATTGGCGTGACCGGTCCTTGATCTCGACAGAGAATTACACGGTCCTAGTCCGTGCGTCCGGCTGAAGCTTCAAACCAGGGCGCTGCCAGTTTTCACTCGTATGATAATTTATTGTCTTAGTGGGTTAGGTCGCGCTGTGGCGTAGGTTCGGATACCCTCGGATGGGTAGAAATCATTCCCACTCGATGGTGCCGGGCGGCTTGCTGGTCACGTCGTAGACCACGCGGTTCACGCCGCGCACCTCGTTGACGATGCGTGACGCGACGCGGCCGAGGAAGCCCATGTCGAACGGGTACATGTCGGCGGTCATGCCGTCGGTGCTCGTCACCGCGCGCAGTGCTACCACCTGGTCGTAGGTACGGTAGTCGCCCATCACGCCCACCGTGCGCACCGGCAGCAGCACGGCGAACGCCTGCCAGATCGCGTCGTATAGCCCCGCGGCACGTATCTCCTCTAGGTAGATCGCGTCGGCGCGGCGCAGGATCTCGAGTTTTTCGAACGTCACCTCGCCGGGAATGCGTATGGCGAGTCCCGGGCCGGGGAACGGATGGCGACCGACCACCGCATCCGACAGGCCGAGTTCGCGGCCGAGCGCGCGCACCTCGTCCTTGAACAACGCGCGCAGCGGCTCGACCAGCTTCATGCGCATCCGCTCCGGCAGGCCGCCGACATTGTGGTGCGACTTGATCGTCACCGACGGGCCGCCGGTCACCGAGACGCTCTCGATCACGTCCGGGTAGAGCGTGCCCTGTGCGAGGAAATCCGCACCGCCGATATGCTCCGCCTCGGCCTCGAACACGTCAATGAACAGCCGGCCGATCGTCTTGCGCTTCTCCTCGGGGTCGGTGACGCCGGCCAGGGCCGCGACGAAAAGCGGGGAGACGTCGCGATGCACCAGCGGCACATTGAAGCGGTCGCGGAACGTTTCGATCACCTGGGCCGCCTCGCCCGCGCGCAGGAAGCCGTGATCGACGAAGATGCAGGTCAGTTGATCGCCGACCGCCTCATGTATCAGCACCGCCGCCACCGAGCTGTCCACCCCGCCCGACAGGCCGCAAATCACCCGCCCCTGCCCCACCTGGGCGCGGATCCGCGCAAGGGCTTCGGTGCGGAACGCGGCCATCGTCCAGTCGCTCGGGCAGCCGCACACACGATGCGCGAAATTCGCCAGGAGCTGCGCGCCGTGCGGCGTGTGCACCACCTCGACATGGAACTGCGTGCCGTAGATGCGGCGCTTCTCGTCGGCAATGACCGCGAACGGCGCGCCCTCGCTGCTGGCGACCGCGGCGAAATCCGGCGGCAGCGCGGTCACGCGGTCGCCGTGGCTCATCCACACCTGCTCGCGCCCGCCCAGCTGCCACACGCCGTCGAACAGCGCGCAGGCGGCGGTGACGTCCACGTAGGCACGGCCGAACTCGCGATGCTCGTGGACATCGACACGGCCGCCGAGCTGCGCCACCAGCAATTGCTGGCCGTAGCAGATGCCCAGGATCGGCAGGCCCATGTCGTAGATGGCCGGGTCGGCCAGCGGCGCCGCGTCATCGGCCACGCTGGCCGGGCCGCCGGACAGGATCAGCCCGCGCGGCGCGAAGGCGGCGATGCGTGCGGCGGGCGCGTTGAAGGGGAATATCTCGCAGTAAACGCCGGCCTCGCGCAGCCGACGCGCGATCAACTGGGTAACCTGGCTGCCGAAGTCGAGGATCAGGATGGGGTTGGTCTGCATGAACACTTCCAGCACGGAGACGGCCGGCGCCGCAAGGCGGAGAACACCGCCTTACCTACTTTCTGAGATTTATCCAGTTTTTGACTAGTTTTTAGGGGCCTGTTAGGGCATTGTTAGCGGCGTCGTAGGGATTGGAACAACGATGACCTCTGTCAGCTGGAAGACCGGCCAGAACGATTTATGGACCAACGCCGCCGCCTGGGTTCCGGGCACGGTTCCGGGCAGTGCGGACGATGTCACCATCGGCGCAAACTCGCTTTTCGGCACACCCTACACCGTAACGCTGCAGGGCAGCGCCGCAGTGCAAGACATCGACCAGACCCAGGCCGATGCCACTCTGGCCGTGGCCTCGGGCACGCTCAGCGTGGCCGGCACCTACGCGCTCGCCGCCGGCACGCTGCAGCTGGACGACGCCACCCTGAACGGCGGCACCTACGCCAGCACCGCCGGCACGGTCCTGCTCGACGGCCGAGCCGTCCTGTCCAACCTGGCCTGGGACGGCACGCTGGCCATCGCCCGCGGCGTCCCGTCCGGCTACGTCCAGGTCGCGCTGTCGAACGACGTCATCGCCGGCGTCGGCGGCGCAGGGGTGGGAACCCTGATCCTCGGCCAGAACGTGCTGGCGACGCTCGGGAGCCCGAACGTCGCAAACCTGAACCTGACCCTGGACGGCGCGTCGCTGCAGCAGGCGAGCGGTACGCTGGCGCTCGGCTCGCAATCGACCCTCACGGCGCGCGGCCTGGCCACGCTAGGAACGTCATCCGGCTCGATCCTGAACGAGGGAGAGATCAGCGCCACAGGCAGCACCACCAGCCTGTTCGTGGACGCGAGCGCGTTCCTCAACCAGGGCACCCTGACGGTCGGCGACGGCGCCAGGCTCTTTCTCGACGCCGACAGCATCGGCGATCCCGGCCAGATCACCATCGGCAGTGGCGGCTATCTGCGTGTGCAAACCTCCAGTGCAGGCCGGTTCGTCAACACCGGCTTCGTTACGGTCGCGGGCGGCACGCTCTCGCTGGACACCGCACTGACCACGGCGGAACTGGCCGGCTTCCCGGTCGGGACGGGCACGCTCGCCATCGGAGGGACACTGGACAACGCCGGCGCCACGTTGCGTTCCGGCGCCGGCACCGCGCGCGCCAACCTCATGCTCGAAGGCGGCACCATCACCGGCGGGACCATCGTCAACAGCGGCGCATTCTCGGTGGGCCAGCCACCTCCCATGGCTCCCGGTGCGAGCACGCAGAGCGAGCTGTCCGGGGTGAATTTCGACGGCACGTTGTCCCTGGGCGCCGCGCCGGATGCGCAGCTCGCCATCGCCAACGGCCTGACGGTGCACGGCCTGGACGGCACCGGGCCGGGCACGATCGACGTCAGCGGCGGCGCGACGCTGTCGTTCCTGGGCAGCCAGGTGCTCGACAACGCCACGATCGACATCGGCAGCCCGGGATATTCCTATTTCGCCGACACCGTGCAGTCTGCGGGCACGCTCACGCTCGGCACCCATGCCCGGATCGTGCAGACCGGCATGGCCGCCGGCCTCGGCAGCCGGAACGACGCGACGCTGGTCGTCAACGCCGGCACCATCGCGGCCGCGGTCTCGGGCGGCACCTTCGCACTCTCCTCGCTGGCCAATACCGGCCTGATCGCGGTGTCGGGCGGCGGTGGCGTAAGCCTGGCCGGGGTGGCGAACAGCGGCACCATCGCCGACATCTCCGGCCGGCTGTCGGTGCAGGGATCGCTCGTCAACACCGGGCTGGTCGCCGTGTCCGGCGCCGGCGCCAGCTACGATTCGAGCGGCGCCACACTCGCCGGACTGCGCAACGCCGGCACGCTCAGCGTCGGCCCAGGTGCCACCGCGAACCTCGGCGCCTGCGGCACCGGCTGGAGCAACAGCGGCACGTTGGCGGTTGCGGGGGGCGAGATGTCGGTCGGTGGAACCTTTACCAGGGCGCAGCTGGGCGCGGTGCAGGTCACCCATGGCGGCACCCTGGCGTTGACCGGCACGCTGCTGGACGGCGGCACCGCGCTGGCCACCGGGGACGGCACGGCGCTGGGCAGGATGGCGCTGCAGGCGCAGGGCACCGTTCAGGGCGGCACCATCATCGATGCGGGGCACGGCATCCTGGCGCAGGGCGGAACGCTGTCCGGCGTGGTCTATGACGGAACGCTGTCGCTCGACGCTGCCCTCTCGCAGCTCACCATCGTGAACGGCATCACCACCGAGGCCGCTGCCGGCAGCCTGCTCGGCAGCATTGTCGTGACCGGCGCGGGCAGCGTCCTTCGCCTCGCCAGCACCGAGACGCTCGACCGTGTTGCGCTGTCGCTAGGTGCCGCCGGCACAGGAGCCACGCTCGACGGCTCCTATGGCCAGACCCTCACGCTCGGCACGCAGGCCAGCGTGCGGCAAGCCGGCGCGACGGCGGCGATCAACGCCGACGGGGGCAGCATCGTCAACCAGGGGAGTATTTCGGCGTCGCAGCCGGGCGGCACGCTGTCGCTGACCGGGAACATCGACAATGCCGGCACCATCGCGGTCAGCAACGGCGACACGCTCGCCCTGTCGCTGTCCGGACTGACCAACACGGGCATGATCAGCGTCACCGGCGGCGTGCTCGACGCCGTGCGGCTGACGGTGGCCGAGCTGGGCACGGTCAGGCTGCTGGACAGCGACGTGACGGTGACCGGCACGCTGACCGCCACCGGCGGCACGGTCTCGGCCGGCGGCGCGATGTCGCTCCTCAAGCTGATCGGCGAGGTGGTCGGCGGCACGATCCATGATGGCGGCAACGCCGTGCAGTTCGTCGGCGCGTCGACGCTGGACGGCGTGACCTACCAGGGCGCGCTTTCCATAAACCGACCGTTCGCGACCGTCACCGTGCAGGATGGGCTGACGCTGCGCAACGCGACAGGGACCGGGCCGGGCAGCCTGTCGCTGACCGGGGCGGGCAGCACCCTGGTCTGGGACAGCAGACAGGCGCTGGACAACGCCGTGCTCACCATAGGCTGCGGCAGCGCCGCCTATGGTGCCCCTGCCCTCGTGGCGGAAGGCGGGGCGGCACCGCCCCTGCTGCTCGGCAGCCATCTGCGGGTGCAGCAGGCCGGCACCTACGCCAGCATCGGCGACAGCCTGGGCGGCATTGCCAGCGCCGCCACCATCACCGCCAACCTGGCGCACGGCCAGATGATGCTGCGAGGCGACCATTTCACCAATGCCGGCACGATCGGCATCAGCAACACCGACACGGTCACCGCCGGGGCGGCCGGCTTTCTCAACGCCGGGCTGATCGTGGTTGGCGTGGGCAGCGCGCTCGACCTCGACCTGACCGACTATTTCGCGAGCGGCAGCCTGGCCGACCAGAGTTTCACCAACACCGGCACTATCGTGATGGCCGGCGGCATGCTCGCCGAACCGACGGGGAACGGCGTGTTTCCGAACGTGCCGATGCGCAACACGCAGGGCGCCAGCATCGTCGGTGCCGGCGTGGTGGCCAGCCAGGTCGCCAATCACGGCGTGGTGGAGGCGCGCGGCGGCGTGCTTGAACTGGTGCAGGCCGTCTCCGGCACCGGCCACCTGCAGGTCGATGCCGGAGCGATGCTGGTGCTGGGCAGCGTCTCGGCCGGGCAGACGGCACGTTTCGCAGGCACCGGTGGCACGCTGGCGCTGCGACCGCTCGCGTTCCTCGGCAGCATCGCCGGCTTTACCGCCGGCGACACGCTCGATCTGTTGAACACCAGCGCACACGCGGCCACGTTCTCCGGCGACACGCTCGACGTGATGCTGACCAGCGGCGCCACCCTGCACTTGGCCACGAGTTCGGCCATGACCGGGGGGCTGAGCGTGACAGCCGGCACGCATGGCGACGCACTGATTCGGTTCGCGGCTCCGGTGATGCCGCACACGCTGCCCGACACGACGGCCCTGACGGCGGCCGAGACCGCGTGGGCGCGAGCGTCACCGTTGGAGACGGCGGCGCCCACGCTATGGGTGCACATGGCCAACCTGTAGCTACGCTAGTTCCGCCCCGCCTCGGATCGGGCGTCTGCGAGGCGGGACGCGGCGATGGCGACGTAGGCGGGGTCGAGCTCAATGCCGATGCTGGAGGCGCCTTCCAGTGCCGCAGCCACCAGCGTCGTGCCGGTGCCGGCGAACGGGTCCAGCACCACGGCGCCGGGCCGGCCGTGCAGGCGTATGCACCAGCGCGGCAGGTCAAGCGGGAACGTGCCGGGATGGTTGTACTTGCCCGAGCGGCTCTGGACCGTGCGGTAGGGGATGAACCAGGTGTTGCCGCGACACCGTACATCGCTCGCGTGGCCGCGCCGGGCGATGTTGGACTTGTCCTTGAACGGAACGCCGATCGCTAGCCGATCCAGCTGCACGTCGCCATGCAGCGTCAGGTGGAACACGTGCTCGTGGTTGTGGTTGAGGAAGCGCCTTCCGGCCAGCGGCTTGAAATGGCCGACACTGTCGGTGCCGGTGCTGACCGACTTGATCCAGGTGATGTGGTTCTGCAGCACGAACAGGGCGCGCAGGCGCACGATCAGCTCGAAGGGCAGCCAGGGGCGGCTGTTGGAGCCCGAGATGTTGAGGAAGAACGAGGCGTCCGGCCGCATCACGCGGCGCAGCGCCGCGGCCACCCGCACCATCCAGTCCAGGTAGTCGGCCTCGCTGATCGCGTCGCTGTAGGTTGCATAGGCCAGATCGAGGTTGTACGGCGGCGAGGTCACGACCACGTCCACCGAGGCCTCCGGCAAGGTCGGCAGGACGGCCAGGCAGTCGCCCTCGTGCAGACGAGCGGGCGGCCCGTCCGGAGCCGTCAGGAGACGGGCCTCGGCAGCAGCAGGTAGTCCATGCCGGGCTGGCGCATGCGGCCGGCCTGCTGCGCCGCCGGGTCGCCCGCACCGAAGAACACGTCCACGCGTGCCGGGCCGACGATGTCTGTGCCGAGGTCCTGGGCCAGCAGCAGCTTCTGCCACGGCTGGCCGGTCAGCGGGTCGGTGGTGTCCACGAACAGCGGCGCGGCCAGCGGGATGGCGTGCCGATCGACCGCCGCCGTGCGCCCGGCCTGCAGCTGCACGCCCAGCGCACCGGGCGGCCCCATCGCGCTGTCGGCGTCGGCGATCACCCGGAAGAACACGTAGTCCTCGTTGCGGTCCATCACCGCGCCCGCCCGGTCCGGATGGGCGGCCAGCCACGCGCGGATCGACTGCATCGTCACGTCCTGCGGTGCCAGCGCGCCCTGTTCGGCCAGCACCCGGCCGATCGGCGTGTAGGGCCGGCCGTTCTTGCCGTCATAGCCGACGCGGACCACCTCGCCGTCCGGCAGGCGCACCCGGCCGGATCCCTGCAATTGCAGGAAGAACAAATCCACCGGGTCCGCCAGCCAGAACAGCGGCCGGGCCGCCAGGCCCGCACGCCCCGCCTCGATCTCCGCCCGGCTCCAGTAGGGAACCAGCCGGCCGGTCTCCAGGCGGCCGACCCCGGGCCGCCCATCGGCCTCGCCCGGCCTGCTGCCCTGAACCAGGTCGATGGGTCTTGCCAGGAGCGGCACGACGTAGGCGCCACCAGGGGTCAGCGCGCCACGCACCTCCGGCTCGTAATAGCCGGTGACCAGCGCCGGGGCGTCGATGCGATAGGGCTGGAACCAGCTCTCGTAGAAGCGCCGCGCGCCCGCGGCATCGCCCGGCGTCAAGGACCGTGCCGCCTGGCACGGGGCAGACCACTGGCCGGCGCGCCCGCCGGCGGCGGCGGCGAGGCCGGCTCCGCCCAGGGCCGTGTCGGCCGGCAGCAGGGCCAGCCGACGGCACTCCGCCCGCAGTGCCGGCAATGTCTGCCCGAGAGCGTCAGCCGACCAGCCGGGTATCTCGTCGAAACGCACGGCGTGCAGGGCACCATCCTGCGGCGTGGGCGGAACGCAGCCGCAGAGGACGCAAGCGGCGAGAAGCGCCGCCGCCTTCGGCCAGCAACGTACGATCAGGCGCTGTGCGCCGCTGTCAGACGCCAGGTCAGGTCGGGGCCGGCCAGGTCACGTTCGAAGGTCCACAGGTCGGAGATCTCGGTCACGCCGTCGGTGCCGGCGATCGGGTTGCCGGCACGATCGGCCGACAGGTTCACCTGTCGCGAGACGAAGCGGACCGTGATCGCCGCCTGCGTTCCCGACAGGCTGGCGTCGGTGATCGTCGCCTCCTCGATGCCGCGTATTTCGGTCCGCTGCGTTTCGCCCTGGGCCTCGCGCGCAGCGATCACGCCTTCGAACGCGGCGTAGGTCTGATCCGCCAGCAACGGCCGCAGCCGCGCACGGTCGCCGGCGGCAAACGCATCGACGATCATCCGAAAGGCATGCTCGGCGCCGGATAGGAACTGCGCGGGATCGAACCGCCGGTCGGCACTGCGCATCGCGGCCAGGGTGCGGCCGAGCGGGCCGGACGGATCGGGCAACGAGCGGGCCGGCTCGACCGGCTCCGCGCTGGTCTGCGCCGCGGCCGCGCCACGCATCTTCACCGGCGGCGTCTGCGCCGCCGGCGCGCCCTCGAACCCCGTGCGCTTGCCCAGGATGCTGCGCAGGCGCAGCACCAGGAAGGCCGCGATCATCGCGAACAGGATCAGATCCACCGGAAGGCCGCCCGTCGCTTGCACCTGTCTCTCCCGCAACCGCCCTGCACATAGGCGCAGCGTGGGCCATCGGCAACGCGGCGGGTGGTGAAAGGCCAGGGGCTCTGCCCCTGGACCCCGTCACGCGAGAGCGTGCTTCGCAGGACGGGGCCCGCGGCCCCAGACCCCGGTTAGGGGGCAGAGCCCTGGCCTTCCTCCTCCATCGAGCGTAGCTGCGGGCCATGATCCTGATGCGACACGGCCAGAGCGAGTTCAACCTCCATTTCTCGGCCACCAAGCGGGACCCGGGGATCGAGGATCCGTCCCTGACCCCGCTCGGCCAGGCGCAGGCCGAGGCGGCGGCGGCTTCGTTCCGGGATCGTGGCATCACCCGAATCCTGGCGTCCCCCTACACCAGGGCGTTGCAGACCGCGGCGCCGGCGGCGCGCGTGCTGGGCCTGCCGGTGCAGGTGCATGCCGGCATACGCGAGCGGGCGCACTTCGCCTGTGACGTCGGCAGTACGCGCACCACGCTCGCCGCCGCCTGGCCCTCGCACGATTTCAGCGGGATCGACGAGGTCTGGTGGCCGTCCATGCCCGAGCTGCCGGAGAGCGTGGATGCACGCGCCGCCCAGTTCCGGCGCGAGATGCTGCTGAGTGCCGACTGGTCGACCACGCTGGTGGTGAGCCACTGGGCGTTTCTGCTGTCGCTGACCGGACGCAGCCTGGAGAACGGCGAATGGACGGTCTTCGAGCCCTCCGACGCCTGAGGCTACGGACTTTGCGCGCCTGCCGCCCCGTGCTACCGGCGCGCCAGTTCAGGAGCGCCACCGATGTCCGAGACCACCGACCCCACCGCCCAAGCCGGCCAGACTTTGCCGCCTCTGGTGGTCAACGTTCAGTACATCAAGGACCTGTCGTTCGAGGTTCCGAACGCGCCGGAGATCTACGCCACCCTGCGCAGCCAGCCCGCGGTGCAGATCAACCTCGACGTCCAGGCCCGTGCCCTGCAGGACGGGCAGAGCGTCTTCGAGGTGGTGCTGGCGGTGAAGGCCGAGGCGCGCGAGGCGCCGGCCGCCGCCGGCCAGAACGGCTCGGCGCCGCCCGCCGAGGGCCGCCCGGTGTTCATCGCCGAGCTGCAATATGCCGGCGTGTTCACGCTGAACGGCGTGCCGCCCGAGGCGGTGGAGCCGCTGCTGCTGATCGAGTGCCCTCGGCTGCTGTTCCCGTTCGCCCGCTCGGTCCTGTCGGACGTCACACGCGAGGGCGGCTTTCCGCCGGTGCTGCTGCAGCCGATCGATTTCGTGGGCCTGTGGCAGAGCCGGCGGCAGGCGGCCGGCGCGGCGCCGCAGGTGGCCGCACCCAACTGACCAGCCGACCATGAGCTGGCGCCTGCCTCAGCAATCGTTGCCGCGCAGGCTCCAGCTCTGAACCGTCGCGTTCTTCAGCTCGAAGGTGGTCGAGCAGTCGCGCTGCACGATCTCGGGACCGAAGCCGCCGAAGCCGTCGTAACCCGGACCGCCGTAGCCGAGGCCGCCGCCGTAGCCGAAGCCGCCGTAGCCAAAACCGCCATAGCCGAAGCCGCCATAGCCGAACCCGTCGCCCGGGATCGTGTCGATGCGGCTCATGTTGTAGGCCAGGAACTTCACTCCGCCCGTCTCGTAGGTGCGGGTGGGCACGCCGTAGCCGCGCACGAGGTCGGCCTCGGACTTGCCGATGAAGGCGTTGAGCTTCTGGACGTGCTGCGGGCTGGGATAGGCGCAGGCCGTCAGCATCGCCAGGCTGGCAAGGGCCACGGCGCGGTGGATGTGATGCATGGTCGTGTCGGCTCCTCGAGCGATCTGACTCGTTTGCTCTCCAGATAGCCGCCGCTTCAGGTTTGGCGGGACGCTGATACGTTTGGTAACCATTGCACCTGGTCGATCCGGTCGGCGCCGGCGGCCAGCATGGCCAGGCGATCGAACCCCAGGGCGATGCCGGATGCCGCCGGCATGCCGTAAGCCAGCGCCGCGAGAAAATCCTCGTCCAGCGGCCAGTCGGGGCCGGTCAGCGCGTGGCGGCGGGCGCGGTCGGCCTCGAAGCGGGCGCGCTGCTCGGCGCTGTCGGTCAGCTCCTCGAAGGCGTTGGCCAGTTCCAGGCCGCAGGCGAACAGTTCGAAGCGCAGGGCGACGCGCGGGTCGGCCGGGTCGCGCACCGCCAGGGCCGCCTGGGCGGCGGGCCAGTGGGTGAGGAAAGTCGGGTGGGCGCGGCCGATCGCCGGCTCGATGCGTTCCAGCAGCAGGCGGAAGAACAGATCCTCCCACCCCTCGCCGGGCCGCAAGGCGGCGCCGGCCGAGGCGGCCAGCGCGGCGGCGTCGTCCAGCGTGCCGAGCAGGTCGGCGCCGGCGTATGCGGTGAAGGCGTCCGCCATGGCCAGGCGCTCGAAGCGGGCGAGGTCGGTGGTGATGCCGCGGCAGGTGACGCTTGGCGGCAGCACGGCGCGCAGCAGCGCCTCGGTCTCGTCCATCAGCGTGTGCAGCGTGGCGCCCGGGCGGTACCACTCCAGCATGGTGAACTCGGGCGTGTGGGTGTCGCTCCCCTCCCCGTTCCGCCAGACGCGGGCGAGTTGGAAGATCGGGCCGGCGCCTGCGACCAGCAGGCGTTTCATGGCGAATTCGGGGCTGGTGTGGAGGTGGAGGGTTTCGCGCTCGCCGGAGGGGGAGACGCGCACCGTGGCGAAGGTCTGCAGGTGCACCTCCTCGCCTGGGGTGGGCACGGCGTAGGGGGTTTCGACCTCGGTGTAGCCGCGCTGGTGGAAAAAGGCGCGGGTGGCCTGGGTGAGACGCGCGCGGCGGCGCAGCAAGGGAAGCCGGTCGGCCAGGGCGTGGGGGTGCCAGGAGCGCATGGGGGTCCGTGTAGTGCGATGCGCCATGGCATTGCACCAGCTTGCCGCGGCGGTCAGCCCAGGAAGTGGCGCGTGACGGTTCCGGACCGGTGCGTGCGGGCGTTCAGGGCGAGGCTGTCGGCGGCGGGATGCCGTTCCGGGCGGCGAGCCGCAGCGAGCGTTCGGCCTGGCTGACGGGC
>CAXTJP010000001.1:0-94494 GCA_964244615.1 uncultured Acetobacteraceae bacterium | reverse complement strand
CCTGGTCGACCGCTCCGGACGCTTCGTCGCGGGCGCCCCGCTGGGCCGCGCGCCCGCGGCCCAGCGCGCGCTCGTGATCGGCGGCCAGCCGGTCGGGGTGTTGCTGATGACGCCCGGACGGCTGCCCGGCGACATCGAGGCGGCCTTCCTGGCGGAGCGCGCCCGCGATCTCTATTTCGCCGCCGCCGTGGCGCTCGCCCTGTCCGGGCTTTGGGCGGTACTGCTGGCCCGATATATCCTGGCGCCGGTCAGGCTCGTCACCGCCGGCGCACGGCAGCTGGCCGCGGGCGCGCTGTCCACACGCATCGACACCGGACGGCGCGACGAACTCGGCGACCTGGTGCGCGACTTCAACCGGCTGGCGGCGGCCCTCGAGACCGCCGAGCAGGCGCGCAGGCTGTGGGTCGCCGACACGTCGCACGAGCTGCGTACGCCGCTCGCCGTGCTGCGCGCCCAGATCGAGGCGCTGCAGGACGGGGTGCACCAGGTGGGCGCACACTCGCTCGGGCGCCTGCACGACGAGGTTCTGCGCATGACACGGCTGGTCGACGACCTGCACGAACTCGCGCGCGCCGACAGCCACGCGCTCGGCCTGCGTCTGGAGAGGGTCGAGCCTGCGGAGATCCTGGCCGAGGTGCTGTCGCGGTTCGCGCCGCGGCGCGAGGCGGGCGGGCTGCGCCTGGACACGACGGCGCTGGGCCGGCCGGGCGCGGCCACGATGGCCGACCCGGACCGGCTGCGCCAGGTCTTCGCCAACCTGGTGGAGAACGCCATACGCTACACCGATCCGGGCGGCATGATCAGCGTGTCCGAGACCCGCACGCAGGCCGCCATCGTGCTGCGGGTGGAGGATACCGCGCCCGGCGTGCCCGACGGCAAGCTGCCCCGGCTGTTCGAGCGGTTCTTCCGGGTGGACAGCTCGCGCAGCCGGCAGACCGGCGGGTCCGGGCTCGGGCTGGCAATCTGCCGCGCCATCGTCGAGGCGCATGAGGGGACGATCTCGGCCGCCGCCTCGCCGCTCGGCGGGCTCGCGGTGACCGTGGCCCTGAAGCTGGCGAGCCGGCCGTGACGCTCATCGCCATCGTGGAGGACGAGGCTTCCATCGCCGACATCCTCGACGCCTACCTGCAGCGCGAGGGCTACGACACATGGTGCCTGCGGACGGGCAGGGAGGCGGAGACGTGGCTCGCCTCAGCCCGGCCGGACCTGATCCTGATGGACCTGATGCTGCCGGACCTCGACGGACTGACCCTGTGCCGCGCGGTGCGCGCGCGCAGCGACGTGCCGATCGTGATGGTGACGGCACGGGTGGAGGAGATCGACCGCCTGCTGGGCCTGGAGCTCGGCGCCGACGACTACGTCTGCAAGCCGTTCAGCCCGCGTGAGGTGGTGGCGCGCGTCAAGGCGGTGCTGCGCCGGACGGCGCCGGCCGCGCCGGGCAGCGCGCCGGCAATCGAGATCGACGAGGCGGCCATGCTCGTTCGGCTGCACGGCACGAGGCTGGACCTGACGCCGACCGAGTTCCGGCTGTTCCGCGCCCTGGCCCGCCGCCCGGGCCGCGTGCTGTCGCGCGGCGACCTGCTCGACGCGGTGTCGGACCGCGACCGTGACGTGATCGATCGCAGCGTGGACAGCCACGTCAAGAATTTGCGCCGCAAGCTTGCAGCCGCGAGTGGCCAGCGGGACGTTATCCAGTCGATTTATGGTGTGGGCTATCGGCTGGAGATCGAGTGAGGCAAGCCTGCTTTTTTGAAAGCAGCAAAAAACTCTTGCTCATGCCGTCGCGGAGGTTTCTGCAAACACCCGACCGATGAACAAAAGTTTTTTGGTCCTTTTTCAAAAAAGGACTGCTTGCCTCACTATTCTACTTAGACACTTTCGGCAGGAACTTGGTGAGGTTCACCGAGCCGAAGCCTGTGCAGTTGTCGTAGTTCACGCCGGCCTTGTAGCCAGGGCTGCCGTTGTTGCCGCTCTTGACATCGTGGAAACCCATCTCGGTCACGCCCAGCTTGTAGAGCAGCGGGTTGAAGAACCCGAGCCGCGCCTTGCCGTCGTGCACGCGGTTGGCGTTAATGATGGTCGCGAAGCCGGCCCAGAGCGGGGCGGCCAGGCTGGTGCCGCCATAGGCGACCCAGCCGCCGGCGGTCTGGCTGTAGATCGAGTAGGCGGTGTAGGGGTCGGCGTCCGCCGCGATGTCGGGCACGTTGCGCTTGGTGGCCGAGCCGCCGTTGGCGACCGCCACGGACGTGCCGCCCACCACCTGGTAGTCCGGGATCGGCCAGACGCTGCTGACGCCGCCGCCGGTCGCGCCGTAACCCTGGGACAGGTCGTTCCACACCGTCTCGGACGCGAAGGCCTGGGTCGCCGCCTTGGTGTTCAGGCGCGTGCCGCCGACCGAGGTCACGAGCGGTTGCGATCCCGGATCG
Source organism: uncultured Acetobacteraceae bacterium (assembly GCA_964244615.1). Lineage (GTDB taxonomy): Bacteria > Pseudomonadota > Alphaproteobacteria > Acetobacterales > Acetobacteraceae > BOG-908. The sequence continues at coordinate 92,068 of CAXTJP010000001.1, read as the reverse complement.
GGTGCGTTCAGCCCGCTGCCGGTACGGCCTGCCGCACCGTCGTCGCCGGAGCTGACGAACACGGTCTGGCCCTGGGTGACCAGCTGCATCAGCGCGGTGTTCTCCGCCTTGATGCCCGGGGTGCCCTGCTGCACTTCGTCCTGGCCATAGGAGACGCTGATCACCATGGCGGTGTCGTCCTGCGCCATGGCGTTGAACGAATCCACCAGCGCCACGCTGAAGCTGTCCTTGCCGTCCTCATAGACGATGATCTTGGGGATGGCGGGGTTCATGCCGCTCGCCGCGTCGATGTCCAACGCCGCTTCGATGTCGACTCCGTTGGCCACCGGCTTGGTGCTGGCCCCGTTGACCGAACGCGCCGTGACCGGGATGGCCGGCAGCTTGTACTGTGCCTGGTACTTCGTGACGTCGCCCGGGAAGAAGCCGCCCTGCTCGAACAGGCCGACGATCTCGGTGCTGCCGCCGACCTGTGCCGGAACGGCGTAGGCCGTTCGGACATCGGCCGGGGCGTAGCCGCCGCCGAGGCCGGTGCCCACGTTGGGCAGGCCGGCCGGCTTGCGGTGCAGCAGCAGCCCGTAACGGCCGGCGCTGTCCAGGCCGACCACGCCTTCGACGCGACCGGCCAGCACGGAGGGCAGGCGCGGCGGCGAGAGCGTCACCTGGCCGTCGCCGTGCTCGGCCGTCTCGAACCGGGCGAAGCTGGTGCTGAACAGGCTGGCGAACTGGGCCGCCGTGCCTTCGACCGACAGGCTGGTCCGCGCGTCCATGCGCTCACCGACCGTCAGACCCTGGGCGGCCGCCCAGTTGCGCAGGAATTCGTAGTTGGCGGCATCGCCACCAAAGCGCGCGCCGAATTGCTTCGGCGTCAGATAATGTCCGTACAGCGCGTTGCCGGGCTGCGAGACGGCGGCGGCATAGGCCTCCGCGCCCGCGCGGTCGCGCATCGGCACCGCGAGTACTACGGTCATCGGCGTCGCGTCGGCCACCGCGGAAAGGCTCACGCCGGCCGGCGCCGCTATTGCGGCAAACACGGTGTCGGGCGTGGCAGCCGAAGCGCCTGCACTCGCGAAGAGTGCGGCACAAGGCAGGGCGAACAATGCCGATAAATGCGTGATTTTCATTTTTGAGGGAGCTCGCTTCTGTGGCGGCGGCACACTGAAACGGTTTTGCGCCGAAGCGCAATCGCGAAAAATTTCTTTCGCTCATGAAATGCCGATCGACCGAGCCTTCGACAGAGTGCGGAACGAACCTGTTCAGCAACACTCAGCATTCGAAGCGTGCTGGGTTGCCGCCAAACAGGGCTGGTCATGCTCGACCTCGTTCCACCTGCGGTTGAATCAGCCGCAATGCTGGCCAAGCATCCAGGCGGAAATGTGCTGTCCACGCGCGTGTCATGCCCTATCCGGTGACACGATCATGGTGCGACGCGGCCGACGAGGCAGAAAGCGGTCAGGCCCGCCAGCAGGCAGGCACAGGCGCCGACCGATGCGGCGAGGTGGAAGCCGGCGAGCAGGTCCGCACCACGCGCCGCCAGCACGGCGCCGACCAGTGCGGTCGCAACCAGGCCACCGGTGCGGGCAACGGCGCTGTTCAGCCCGGACGCCGAGCCGGCATGGCGATCGTCCACCGACTGCAGCACCGCCGCGGTCAACGGTGCGACCGCCCCGCTCAGCCCGACGGCGATCACCAGCAAGGCGGGGAAGACCTCGGTCCAGTAGCCGGCCCGCTCGCCGATCCGGGTCAGCAGGGCGAAGCCGCACGCGACGACCAGCGGTCCGACAGCCAGGGGCAGGCGCGGGCCGATGCGCCCGGCCAGCGCACCCATCGTCGGCGACAGGCCCGCCAGGATGAGCGGCAGCGGCAGCAGCGCCGCGCCGGCCTGGGTGCCGGAATAGCCGGCTGCCTGGATCAGCAGGAACGGCAGCAGCACGAACAGGCCGCCCAGCGCGCCGTAGAGCAGCAGCGTCAGCACGGTCAGGCCGACGAAGGTTCTGGACCCGAACAGGGCGAGCGGGGTCGTCGCAGCCTCGCCCAGCCGACGCTCCAGCGCCGCGAAACCCGCCATCAGCACCGCGGCGGTGGCGGCGGCCACCAGGGCGGCCGTGGTCCAACCCGCCGGGCCGGAGCCCACCGTCAGCGCCCAGGTGGCCGTGGCCAGGCCTGACGTGGCCAGCAACCCGCCCCACACATCGAGCGGACGATCCCGCCCGTCGGTATCGAGGGGCACGAAGCGCCAGGCGAGCAGGACCGCACCGGCGGCCAGCGGCAGGTTGATCAGGAAGATCGCACGCCAGCCGATGGTGTCGATCAGCAAACCGCCCAGCACCGGCCCCAGCGCGCCCATGGCGGCGCCGGTGGCGGCCCAGATGCCGATCGCCCGTCCCTTGGACTCGCCGCTGAACGCGGCACCGAGAATGGCAAGGCTGTTCGGCATCAGCATCGCCGCACCCACGCCCTGCAGCCCCCGTCCACCCAGCAGAACTGCCAGGGTAGGGGCGAGGGCGCAGGCGAGCGATGCGGCCGCGAACAGGATGGTCCCGGCGATCAGCAGCCGGCGGCGCCCGTAACGGTCGCCGGCAGCACCACCGAGCAGCAGCAGCGCGCTGAGCGGCAGCAAATAGGCGTTGACCACCCATTGCAGCGCCTCGGAATCGACCTGCAGGTCCCGGCCGATCGCCGGCAGGCCGACATTGACCACCGAGCCGTCCACGAATGCCAGGCTGGATGCGAGGATGCAGGTTGCTAGGACCAGGTTCGGCGTTGCAGAAGGCAAGCGGTTCTTTTTTGAAAAGAACCAAAAAACTTTTGTTGCCTGGTTGCGCGTTGTGGAAACCTCCGCGACAGCATGACCCGAAGTTTTTTGTCGCTTTTCAAAAAAGCAGGCCTTGCCTTAAGCGTAGCCTAGCAGGAGTCAACCATCGTCAGACGGCTCAGCCGTAGGCTGTTCATCCGCCACGCCGCCCGCATCGGCCTGCTCGCCGCCGTGCCGGCGTCGCTTGGGCGGCCCGGTGCCACAATCCGCGTCGCCAGCCAGGTGCCGGCGGGCGCCATCGAGCCGCTGACGGTCTCCGAGATCGGCGGCCTGGCGATGCTGTGCCAGACCGGCGAGTTCCTCATCGACGACGGGTCCGACCTGGTGCTGCGCCCCTCGCTGGCACTCGGTTGGTATCCGAACGCGGATTGCTCGGCCTGGGTGTTCAAGCTGCGCCCGGGCGTGAGATTCCACGACGGGCAGGGCTTCGGCGCGGCCGACGTGGTGGCCACGATGGATCGGCTGTGCGACCCAAAACAGGGCTCCAACGCGCTCTCCGTCCTGCGCGGCGTGCTGTCGCCCGGCGGCACCAGGCGGATCGACGACCTCACGGTGCGTTTCGAGCTGGACGCGCCGAACGGAAACTTCCCGTTCTACGTGTCGTCGGACAACTACAACGCCATCATGCTGCCGGCGAAGTACGCGGGCGATTTCGAGACCGATTTCAACGGCACCGGACCGTTCCGGCTGGAGCGTTACGCGCCGAAGCAGGGCGCGAGCTTCGTTCGCAACCCGGCTTATTGGGGCCGTCCGGCCTTGCCGGCGCGCACCGAGTTCTCGTTCTTCACCGACCAGCAGCCGCAGATACTGGCGCTGGAAGACGACCAGGTCGACGTCATCGTGCAGATCTCCGTGCAGGGCGCGCAGGGCCTGCTGCGCGACCCGGACGTGCGCATCATCGACATCCCGGCTTCCACCCATCGCCAGATCCATCTGCGCTGCGACGAGGGGCCGCTCGCCGACCGGCGCGTGCGCCAGGCCATCGCCCTGAGCCTCGATCGACCCGGCCTGGTGCACGGCCTGTTCCAGGGCCGCGCCAGGCTGGCCAACGATTCCCCGTTCGACCCGCTGTTCGCATCGACCGACCGTTCGGTGCCGCAGCGCGCCCGCGACCTGGCCCGCGCCCGCGCGCTGATGCGCGAGGCCGGCCACGCCGAGGGGTTCGAAACCACGCTGACCACCGAGCGCCAGCAGGAGATCCCCGACCTCGCCGTGCTGGTACAGAACGCCTGCGCGCAGATCGGCATACGGCTCAATTTGCGCATCGAGGATGCCGGCACCTATTACGGCACCGCGCAGTTCGGCCGTTCGGACTGGCTCGACAGCACGATGGGCATCACCGATTACGGCCATCGCGGCGTGCCGAACGTGAACCTCGCCGCACCCTATCTCAGCCAGGGCGCCTGGAACGCCGCGCATTTCAGGAACCCGGATTACGACCGTCTGGTGGCGGAGTACATCGCCGCCACCGATCTTGCGGCACAGCGCGTGCTTGCGGGCAGGATACAGACCCTGCTGCTGGACGAGACGCCGGTGATCATCCCCTATTTCTACGACTACCTGTGCGCCACCGGCCCGACGGTCACCGGCGTCGCCGTCAGCGGCCTGTCGCAGATTTTCCTGCAGGACGCGGCGCTGTCGTGACGCGCGGCGGTGTCCGCCCGGTTCTGGTCCGCCTCGCGCTCAGCCTGCTGACGCTGCTGCTGCTGAGCGCGGTGGTGTTCGCCGCCGGCCAGGTGCTGCCGGGCGATGTCGGGCGCTCGATCCTGGGACCGCTGGCCGATGCGCGCGCGGTGGCCGTGCTGAACCACCAGCTCGGCACCGACGCGCCGCCGCTGCTGATGTACGCGCGCTGGATCGGCCACCTCGTGCAGGGTGACATGGGGATCTCCTACGCCTATCGCAGTCCGGTGGCGCCGTTCATCCTGCGCGCGCTCGGCAGGTCGCTGGCGTTGGCGGCGATCACGCTGACGATCGTGGTGCCGCTGTCGATCGGGGCCGGCGTGCTGGCGGCGCTGTATCGCGGGCGCTGGCCGGACCGGCTGATCAACCTGGGCGGCCTGTCGCTGACCGTGGTGCCGGAGTTCGTCTCCGGCATCCTGCTGATCCTGGTGTTCGGCGTGTGGCTGCGCTGGTTGCCGATCTCCGCCAACACCAGGCCCGGCACCAGCGTGCCGGAGCAGTTGCGCCACCTGATCCTGCCGGCGCTGCCGCTGGTGCTGATCCTGTTCGGCTACATCGCCAGGATCACCCGCGCCGGCATGATCGACGCGCTGGAGGCCGACTACACGCGCACCGCCACGCTGGAAGGCCTGCGGCGGCGTCGGGTGATTTTGCATCATGTGCTGCGCAACGCGCTGCTGCCCACGATCACGGTGATCGCCGCGCAGACGAGCTACCTGCTGGGCGGCCTGGTCGTGGTGGAAACCCTGTTCCGCTACCAGGGCATCGGCAGCCTGATCCTGACCGCCGCGCACGGCAAGGACTACCCGATGCTGGAAGCCGGCATCCTGACGGTAGGCACCGCCTACATCCTCTCCGCCATCCTGGCCGACACGCTAGTCACGCTGCTGGACCCAAGATGAACCTTGTTTCTTTTTCTCGAAAAAGAACGCCTTTCTTTCTTGGCTTGATGGTGGTGGGCTTCTGGGCGATTTGCGCCATCTTCGGTGGTCACCTGGCCCCGCAAGATCCCTACGCTGACGACCTGATGAACGCGCTGGCCCCGCCCTCCGCGCAACACTGGTTCGGCACCGACCAGATCGGCCGGGATGTGTTCTCCCGCGTCATCGCCGGCGCCCGGCCCATCCTGTCGGTCGCTCCTGCCGCCACGCTGCTGGCCATGCTGTGCGGCACCACGCTGGGCCTGGTCACCGGCTATGCCGGCGGCTGGGTCGACACGGTGCTGAGCCGGCTGATCGAGGTGATACTGGCGCTGCCGCTGATCGTGGTGGCGTTGCTGGTGCTGGTGGCGCTCGGGCCGTCGTCGTTCAACGTCACGCTGGTGATCGCGCTGGTGTTCACGCCGATCATCGCGCGCACCGTGCGCAGCGCCGTGCTGGCGGAGTGCAAGCTGGATTACGTTCCGGCCGCGCAACTGCGCAACGAGGGTGCGCTGCACATCATGTTCGTGGAGATACTGCCCAACATCCTGCCGCCGATCCTGGTGGAGGTGACGGTGCGCCTGGGCTACGCCATCTTCACCGTCGCTTCGCTAAGTTTCCTGGGCTTCGGCATACAGCCGCCCTCGCCGGATTGGGGCCTGTCGATCGCTGAGAATTACGGGCTGATCGTCGGCGGCTACGGCTGGACGGTGGGTTTCGCCGCCCTGGCCACGGCATCGCTGGTGGTCGGCGTCAACCTGGTGGCCGAGGGTCTGCAGGACGCGTTGCGGTGACCGCGCCCGCGCTGTCGCTCGCCGAATTGTCGGTGTCCTACGGGAACACGGCCATCCTGCATCGCGTGTCGTTCGACGTGGCGCCCGGCGAGTGTTTCGGCCTGGTGGGCGAATCCGGCTGCGGCAAATCCACCGCCGCTTTCGCCGCCCTGCGCGCCTTGCCGCCGGCGGGGCGTGTCACCGCCGGCAGCATCACCATCGACGGGCAGGATGTGCTGGCGTTGTCGCGCGCCGGGCTGCGCCAGCTTTGGGCGCTTCGCGTCTCGATGGTCTACCAGGACCCCAGCCGCGCGCTGAACCCCACCCTGACGGTCGGCGACCAGCTGGCCGAGGCCTTTACGGTGCTGGGCGTATCGTCGGTCCGAGCCAGGGCGGCGGCGATGCTCGCCCGCGTGCAGATCCCGTCGCCCGACCGCGTGCTGTCCGCCTACCCGCACCAGCTCTCCGGCGGCACGCAGCAGCGCGTGGTGATCGCGATGGCACTGGCCAAGAACCCGCATCTCCTCGTGCTGGACGAGCCGACGACCGGGCTGGACGCGACGGTGGAGGCCGAGATCCTCGACCTGGTGGACGCGCTGCGCCGCGAGCAGGGCACCGCCGTGCTGCTGATCAGCCACAACCTGCCGATGGTGGCGCGCATGTGCGACCGCATAGGCGTGCTCTACGCCGGCACCCTGGTGGAGCAGGGCGCCGCGCAGGACGTGCTGCGCGCGCCGGCACACCCCTACACGGCGCGCCTGGTCGCCTGCCTGCCGGGCGCCGGGCGACGCAAGCAGGACGGCGCGCTGCAGACCATCGCGGGCGGGCTTCCCGCGCCGGGCGCGAAGCTGGACCCGTGCGTGTTCGCCCCGCGCTGCGACCGCCGGGAAGCGATCTGCGGGGCCACGCCGCCCCCGGCGCGCTGGACCGGCGCCCACATGGCGCGCTGCCACTTCACCCCGCCGTTTCCGGCCTCGCTGGATGCCGCTGCCGGCGCGGTTCAGCCGCGCACCGCGGGCGCACCTGTGCTGGTGGCGCGCCATCTGTCCAAGACCTACGCCGGCGCGGGCGGCACGGTGCGCGCCGTGGACGACGTCACGCTCACGCTGTCGGCTGGCGAGACGCTGGGCCTGGTCGGCGAGTCGGGCAGCGGCAAGACCACGCTGGCGCGCATGCTGCTGGGCCTGACCGCGCCCGATCCGGGCGGCACGCTCACGCTCGACGGGGCGGCCCTCGGCCCGACGATGAAGGCCCGCAGCCGCGCGGACCGCCGCGCCATCCAGATCATCTTCCAGAACCCCGATTCCGCGCTGAACCGCGCGCACCGCATCCGGCACATCCTGTCGCGCCCCCTGGCCCGCCTCGCAGGCCTGTCCGGCCGCACGCTGAACGCCGCGCTGTCCGAGTTGGCCCAGGGCGTGCGCCTGGGCGAGGCCCACCTCGCCATGCGCCCGCGCGCGCTCTCGGGCGGGCTGAAGCAGCGCGCCGCCATCGCGCGCGCCTTTGCCGGCCGGCCGCGCGTGGTGATCTGCGACGAACCCACCTCCGCGCTCGACGTCTCCGTCCAGGCCGCCATCCTCAACCTGCTCGCCGGGCTGCAGGTGCGCGAGCACGTCTGCTACGTGTTCATCTCCCACGACCTCGCGGTGGTGCGCTACCTGGCCGACCGCATCGCCGTGATGTACCTGGGCCAGATGCTGGAAATCGGCCCGGCCGAGGACGTGCTCGCCGGCCCGCACCACCCCTACACCGCGGCCCTCGTGTCGGCCGCCACGGCCTCCACGCGGATCCGGCTGAAGGGCGACATTCCGGCGCCCGGCACGGTGGCTGCTGGGTGCATCTTTCAGCTCAACTGTCCGCGGAAGATCGGGCCCGTTTGCGAAACGGTGGCGCCCGCGTTTGTGGCGGGGGATGCGCATCCTGTCCGGTGCCACTTGCCGGCTCATGAGTTGCCAAAGGCAGGCCATCTTTCCTGAAGGCGCAAGGAACTTTCGGTCATCGTCGGAGCAGGTGGCGCAGGTCGGTTCCGAAGGAGCGGGTTGTGGATATCTCGTAGCTGTGTTCCGTCATGCGCCATAATCGGACGTCCAGGTGGCCGGCGCGCGTCAACGCCACGTCGCCTGTGCGGAACTGGTCGTCACCGAGATCGACCGGCACCACTTTCGCCAGGACCTCGCGCACCGACGCACCGGACACGACGAAGACCGCCCACATGTCGCTCTGGTCCGTCACGGCCGCCAGGCCGGCCAGGCTTCGGGCCAGCCTCGCCGGCAGATCCGCATCACGCGCGCCGCTCGCGAGAAAACGTCCGGGCGCCAGGCAGGACAATGCAACACCGCCAGCCTGCACGTAACGCGACGTGACCGGCACGTCCACGCCGAACGCCGCCCGCAACGCCGCCATCAGTCGCGCACGATCCCGGAACGCGGCGATCCCCGCCAGCGACCCGGGCGGAGCCTCGCCGATCGTGACGCCCGCGTCAGCCACGCAGCGACAGCCCCGCCGGGTCGTGGAACATCTGGGACACGATGTCCACCTCCGTCGCCGTCTTCTGCAGCGGGTTGACGGCGCGATACACTTCGCCCACGCGCCGCTGGCCACCCGCCAGCAGACCAAGGCCGATCCAGCATCCCAACGTGGCCGAGTAGGCGGCGGACGTGACGGTGCCATGATCGTTCGCGCTGTGCCCGGCAGCACCGGCCGGGACCAGATGTGCGCCCGCCTGCAGCACAGCACCCGGCGCACGGGGGCGCAGCCCGACCAGCGCCGGCCGTTCGGGGTCCAGCAGCGCCGGACGTGCCGACAGCGCGCGGCCGATGAAATCCTTCTTCTTCAGCATGCGGCCCAGCCCCAGATCGGCCGCGGTGGTCTGCCCGTTCAGCTCCGCGCCCACGGGATGGCCCTTCTCCAGGCGCAAGACGTTCAACGCCTCCACCCCGTAAGGGACGGCGCCGGCCGCCTGCAACGCCCCCGCCAGGGCCGCGGCGTGCGAGGCGCCGACCGCGACTTCGTAGGCCAGTTCGCCGGAGAACGAGATGCGGAAAATCCGGGCGGGAACGCCGCAGACGATCGCCTCGGTCATCGCCATGAACGGCAACCCGCCATCGCTGACATCGGCAGTGCCGACAACCGTCTCGAGCACCGAGCGCGCCTGCGGTCCCGCCAACGCGAACTGCGCCCACTGGTCGGTGACCGGCTCCACGCAGACATCGAGCTCCGGCTTGAGCCTTTGCCGGCAGAAATCCAGGTGTTGCAGCACGCGCCACGCGTTGGCCGTCGTCATGGTCGCCACGAAATGCGTGTCCGACAGCCTTGCCACGGTGCCGTCGTCGAAGGCAAACCCATCCTCGCGCAGCATCAGCGCGTAACGCACCCGGCCGGGCGCCAGGCTGGCGATGGTGTTTGCATAGACGAAGTCAAGAAACGCCGCGGCATCGGGGCCCTGCACGTCGATCTTCCCGAGCGTGGACACGTCGCAGAACCCCGCCGATCGCCGCACCAGGCGCACCTCGCGGTTTACGCTCTGCTGCATCGTCTCGTCGGGCTGGGCGAAATGCGTCGCGCGCAGCCACTCGCCCGCCTCGACAAAGGCCGCGCCCTGCGCCAGCGCCCATTCATGCGCGGGCGTGCGACGCGTCGGCCGCCAATGCGCGCCGCGATGCGGGCCCGCCATCACCCCGATGGCGACGGGCGTGTAGGGCGGCCGGAACACGGTCGTGCCGGTCTGGGCGATCGTCCGCCCGGTCAGCGCCGCCATCATCGCCAGGCCCGTCACATTGGACGTCTTGCCCTGGTCCGTCGCCATGCCGAGCGTGGTGTAGCGCTTGAGGTGCTCGACCGCGGTGAAACCCTCACGCGCGGCGAGCGCCACGTCGGACGCGATGACGTCGTTCTGGAAATCCACGAACGCCTTCCCGGTCGCGTCGGGCACCTCCCAGAGCGGCGTCACCGCCGCATTCTCCTCACCCGTCGATGGCGCCACATCGGCCGCGCCGCCACCCGCCGCCGCACCGGTCGCGAGCGCGTCGCGCAGGCAGAAATGCCCGGCCGCCGCACCGGCCGCCTGCATGCCGGGGGGCATGGGGCCAGGCACGAAGGCTGCGAGTGCCTCCTGCCACACGGGCTTGCCGCCATGATGCGAGGCGAGGTGGACCGCGGGGTTCCACCCGCCGGACATTGCGAGCAGGTCGCAGGCGAGCCTGGTGCCCGCAGCGTCGCCGCCGAGCACCACGCCCTTCAGCGCTGCACCGCCCACCGCCTGCTGGACCGTCGCCCCGCCGAACACCGGAACCCCGAACGACTTCGCCCACGCCCGCAACGCAGGCGGCGTCTCCGGCCGCGCATCGACGAGGCCTGCGACTTCGATGCCCGCCTGAGCGAGATCCCCAATCGTGCCGGCAGCATCGTCGTTGTTGGCAAACACCACGGCGCGCGTGCCCGGCCTGACACCGAAGCGGTTGACGTAGCTGCGCACCGCGCCGGCCAGCATCACGCCCGGCAGGTCGTTGCCGCCGAACACCAGCGGCCGTTCGATGGCGCCGGTCGCCAGCACCGCGCGCGGCGCCACGATGCGCCACAGACGCTGCCTCGGCAGCGTGCCGGGCTGCGCCAGATGGTCGCTCACACGCTCCACGCCGGCATAGGTGCCACCGTCGTAGACGCCGGTGATGGTCGTGCGTGTCAGGAGCCGCACGCCAGGGGCCGCGCGCAACCTCGCCTCGGCTTCGGCGAGCCACACGCTGGCGGGCTGCCCGGCGATCGTCCGGCGGTCCGACAGCAGCCGGCCGCCGATGGCGAAATCCTGCTCCGCCAGCACCACCCGCGCACCGCCATCGGCCGCCGCCAGGGCGGCCGCCAGACCGGCCGGACCCGCGCCGATGATGAGCACGTCGGCAAAAGCCGTCTGCTTCTCGTAGGCATCCGGGTCGGGCAACCCGGAAGCGCGGCCGAGCCCGGCGGCCCGACGGATCAGCGGCTCGTAAACACGCTCCCAGAACGCCGCGGGCCACATGAACGTCTTGTAGTAGAAGCCCGCCCCCAACACCGGAGCCAGCACGCCGTTGATCGCGAGAAAATCGTGTCGCAGGCTGGGAAAACGGTTCTGGCTCTTCGCCCGCAAGCCTTCGAACAGTTCCGCGGTCGTCGCCCGCGTGTTCGGCTCGCGTGCGGCACCTTCGCGCAACTCGACCAGCGCGTTCGGCTCCTCCGGCCCGGCCGACAGGACGCCGCGCGGCCGATGATACTTGAACGACCGGCCGACCAGCCGCACGCCGTTGGCGAGCAGGGCGGAGGCCAGCGTGTCGCCCTCGAACCCCTCGAGCCGCTTGCCGTCGAACGTGAACGCGACAGGACGCGCCCGGTCGATCCGGCCGCCTGTTTCACTGCGAAACGCCTGTGTCACCGGACGACCGTCGAGAGCACTTCATGCGTGCGCGTGTCGCGTTCCACCGTCAGGAACTGCCGGCACGCGGCGGCGTGGTACCAGAGTTCGCTGTGCGGGCCTGCTTGGTTGTCCCGGAAATACACGTAGTCCACCCAGGCAGAAGGCTCGGCGTTCGAGCCGGGACGGGAGAGGGTTGCGTCGCCTGCGTACACGAATTCTTCCAGGCCGCGTTCGCCGCAGAAAGGGCAGGTCAGGCGCATGGACAGGCGTTCTCTGAAGAAAAGAACCGGAAGATCTTTATCAATGGAGTGCCATGTTGGTGCCGCCGCCGGTTTCGTCGAGCAGGTGGCCGGTGGCGAAGCGGTCCAGGCGGTACTTCGTTGCCACTGGGTGCGGCTCGTCTTTTGCCATCAGGTGGGCAAGGCACAGGCCGGCGGCGGGTGTCGCCTTGAAGCCGCCGATGCACCAGCCGCCGTTGAAGTAAAGACCCTCGACCGGCGTGCGGTCGATGATCGGGCTGCCATCCATCGTCATGTCCATGACACCGCCCCAGCTGCGCAGCATGCGCAGCCGGCCGATCGACGGCATCAACGCCATCGCCTCCTCGCAGGTCTCCTCCATGCACGGCAGGTTGCCGCGCTGGGCGTAGGAGTTGTAGCCGTCCACGCTGGCGCCGAACACCAGACCGCCTTTGTCCGACTGGCTGATGTAGAAATGCCCCGCGCCGAAGGTGATCACGCAGTCGATCATCGGCTTTATGCCCTCGCTCACGAAGGCGGTCAGCACGTGGCTCTCTATCGGCAAGCGCAAGCCTGCCATGGCGGCCACGCGCGACGAGTTGCCGGCGACCGACAGACCGATCTTTCTGGCGCCGATGAACCCGCGCGAGGTTTCCGCACCGATCACCCGGCCGCCCTCGATGCGCAGCCCCGTCAGCTCGCAATGCTGCAAGATGTCCACGCCGAGCCTGTCCGCCGCGCGCGCATAGCCCCAGGCGACGGCGTCGTGCCGCACGGTGCCGCCGCGCTGCTGCAGCAGGCCGCCCATGATCGGGAAGCGCGCGGTGTCGAAATCCAGGAACGGGTGGCGCGCGCGTATCTCGTCGCGGCTCAGCAATCGCGCGTCGATGCCGTGCAGCAGCATCGCGTTGCCGCGCCGGATCGCCGCATCGCGCTGGCCGTCGGAATGGAACAGGTTCAGCACGCCGCGCTGGCTGATCATCGCGTTGTAGTTGATCTCCTGCTCCAGCCCCTCCCACAAACTCAAAGACTTTTCGTAGAACGGGATGTTGCCCGGCAGTAAGTAGTTCGACCGGATGATGGTGGTGTTGCGCCCGACATTGCCAGAGCCGACCAGGCCTTTTTCGATGACCGCGACGTTCTTCAACCCGTAGGTCTTCGCCAGGTAGTAGGCGCAGGCCAGACCATGCCCGCCGCCGCCCACGATCAGCGCGTCGTACTCGGATTTGGGCTCGGGCGACCGCCATTGCGGCGCCCAGCCCTTCTGCCCCTTCGCCGCCTGGGCGAGCAGCGAGACGATCGAAAACCGCCGCGTCACGCGGGAACCAGCGCCTGCCATCCACGCGCCGCGCGCCAATCCGCCGGCAGCCCGGCGAACCGTCCGATGCCGAGCTTGGCGATGTCGGTGAAGCTGCAAGCGCCGGTCGTCACCAGGTCGGCGACCGCGCGGCCGGTCGCCGGCGACAGCCCGAAGCCGACGCTGGACATCGTGGCCACCGTGACGTTGTCGGGCGCGCTCAGCCGGTCGAGCACCGGGCGGCCATCCGGCGTGTTCTCGACGATGCCGGCCCAGCTTCGCAGCACGCGCGCATGCGCGGCGCGCGGGAACAGCGTCGCCAGCCGTGCCGCCAGGTTGCGCAGCAGCGGCGTGGTCGGCCGCGCCGCTTGCAGGTGGGCGTCGTCCTCCAGCCACTCATGCGGGCCGCCGCCATAGGCGAGGTTGCCGCGTCGTGTCTGCCGGCCGTAAAGCCCGTTGCCGTCCACGCCGCCCACCGGCATCAGCGGCAGCGCCTCGGTCACGATCATTTCGGCCCGTGCCGCGGCCAGCGGCAGGTCCACGCCCAGTTGCGCCAGCAGGGACGCGGTCTGCGGCCCCGCCGCGATGACGACGGCATCGCAACCGTGCCTGTCGCCACCGGCAAGGATCTCGGTGACGCGGCCGTTTCGGGTCTTCAAACCGTGCACGTCGGTGTGCTGCAGGATGCGGCCGCCATGGTCCTGCAGCGCCCAGGCATAGGCTTGCACGGTGCGCTGCGGGTTGGCGTGGCCGCCGAAACGAAAATACTGCGCGCTGAGCGCCTGCTCGGTGGCCAAGGGCGCCAGCTCGCGCAACTGCTTCACGTCGAGCTCTTCGGATTCGTAGCCCATCGTGCGCGTGAGCGTCGCCATGGCCCGGTAGCGTGCCTCGTCCTCCGGCGTCAGGTTGATGACGATACGCCGGCGTTGGTACTCGGTCGGGTAGCCGAGCAGGTCGTCCATCATCGGCCACAGGCGCTGCTCCTCGTGGAACAGCGGGCTCTGGTAGTGTGTGGCGCCGCCGCCGTTGCGGCCGGACGCTTCCCAGCCGACGATGAAGCGCTCGAACACGGTCACGTCGTGGCCGGCGCGGGCGAGCCACCAGGCGGCGCTGAGGCCGGTGACGCCGCCGCCGATGACGGCGATCATAGGCAAGAGTTCTTTCTTGAAAGAAAGAACCAAAGAACTTTTGTCCGGCTGTCGCGCGCCAAACGGACAAGAGTCTTCTGCTCCTTTTCAAAAAAGGAGTGCTTCACTTGCCTGTCTCTATCACGTCATACGGCACCCACTGCGTCCCTATCCCGAACCAGACGTCCCATCCATCGCGCATCGTGGCGTGATCGGCCAGCACGCCCAACGGCAACGGCCGCACCGGCGCACGATAGCTCGCCAGCGGGATGTCCGCGGGCGAGGCGCCGGAGGTCAGTGCCAGCAGCAGCGCGATCTGTTCGCGGCACCGCCTGCCCTGGCACACGCCCATGCCGGCGCGGGTCAGCCGCTTGACCTGGTCCGGGTGCAGCGGCCCGTCGCGCAGCAGGCTGGCGCCGTCGCGCGCCGCCATCCGTTCGGACGCGCAGCCGAGGTAGCGCGGCGGCTTGAGGCCGAGCAGCTCGGCACGGCTCACCTCCTCGCACAGGCAGACCGGCGCCGACACGCTCTCCTCGATCAGCAGCGCGCGCATCCACGCCAGGCGATACGCCGTGCCGTCCTGGCCAAGTGAGGATGCGGGCGCCGCCTGTGTCGGCGCGCGGGTTTCCAGCCATCGTGCGGCGGCGCGTGCGGACGCGCGGCCCTGGTCTTCGCACGCGGCATCGTCGGCCAGGCCGGCACAGTCGCCGGCGCAGAACGTCCCGGGCAGCGAGGTTGCGCCGTCCGCCGACAAAAGCGGCACGTGGCCGCCCAGGTCGCCGCGATAGGTGAGGCGGCAGCCCGCGGCCCCCGCCAGCTCGATCGCCGGCACGGCATCGATGGCCAGGCAGACGGTATCGCACGCCAGGCGCTGCTCCACGCCGTCCCGGCGGACCACCGCCGCGGCCAGGCCTAGTCCCACGCCTTCCGCCCGCAGGACCGTGGCCCCTGTCAGGATCGCAACCCCCCGTGCCGTGAGCGAGGCCGCCCACGCCGGGGCGGCCTGCGCCTCGGGCAACACCTCGACCAGGGCCGCCACCTGCAGCCCGCGATCCAGCGCGAGCAGGGCGGTCTGCACGGCCAGGTCGCCGGAGCCGAGGATCAGCAGCCGGTGGCCGTCAAACGCGTCGTAGCGGGCCAGCAGGCTGTGCAGCGCGCGGGCACCCATCACGCCGGGGATGTCCACGCCGGGGAAGCCCAGCACCAGGTCGCGCGCGCCGGTGGCCAGGATCAGCGCGTCGAAGCCGCACATCCAGCTTCTTGTTCCGTCCGACAGGCCGGCGACCCGGACGGGCAGGGCGCTCAGGGCCGCGCCGTTGACGAACACGCCCCAGACGGTGATGCCGAGCCGCACGTCCACGCCGGCGTCGAACGCCGCTTCCAGGCCGGGTGTGGATGCGACCAGGCGCCCGATCATCCGGGCCGGCTCCTGCACCGACGCCGTCATGCGCTGGCCGTAGAACAGCGGCACGTCCAGCCCCATCAGCGAGGCCGAAACCGGGTTCTCGTCCACCAGCACCACGCGCAGGCCGAGCCGCGCCCCCTCCAGCGCCGCGGCGATCCCGGCCGGGCCCGCCCCCACCACGAGCAGCTGGGCATGCTCGTCCGGGGCCACGAACTTGCCGTCGATGGCGCAAGGGTCGGTGCCGCGCAGCGATTCTGGTGTCGCGTCCATCAGACCGCCTCCAGCGCCTGGCGCAGGTCCTCGATCAGGTCGTCCTGGTGCTCCACGCCCACGGAGATGCGCAGCGAGCTGTCGTCGATCCCCACATCCAGCCGTCGCGCGGCGGGCACGTTGGCGTGGGTGGTGGTGGCCGAATGGCAGATCAGTGTTTCGGTGCCGCCCAGGCTGACCGCCATCTGAATGACACGCAGCCGGTCGAGCATGCGGAACGCTGCCGGCTCCCCGCCATGGATGCGGAAGGTGAAGGTCGAACCCGCCCCGCCGCACTGGCGCGCGAACACGGCGTGCGCGCGGCTGCCGGGCGCCTGGAAGCCCACGTAGTTGACCGAAGCGACGGCCGGGTGGCCGCGCAGGAAGTCCGCCACCGCCAGGGCGTTGCGCCCGGCCCGCTCGGTGCGCAAATGCATCGTCTCCAGCGACCGCAGCACCATCCAGCACGAATGACCGTCCAGCTGGCTGCCCAGCAGGGTGCGCAGCTGCTTCAGGGTGTGGATCGGGGCGGCGGCGCCGCTGATTCCGCCGGCCAGAAGATCGCTGTGCCCGCCCGCGTATTTCGTCAGCGACGTCACGCAGAGGTCGGCACCCTGGGCCAGCGGGTTCTGCTGGAACGGCCCCAGGAACGTGTTGTCCACCACCACCAGCGGCCGGGTTGCCTGCGCGCGCCCGATCTCGGACGCGACCTCGGCGATCAGCGCGATGTCGGCGATGCCGCTGGTGGGGTTTGCCGGCGTCTCCACCATCACCAGCCCGATGCGGCCGCGCGACGCGGCCTCGTGGGCGGCGGCCCGTATGCTGTCCGCGTCCAGCGCGTCGGCGATGCCCACGGGTGTCACGCCGAACGCCGCGAGGTGGCTGTAGAGCAGCCCGTCGGTGCCGCCGTACAGCGGCCTGGTGTGCAGCACCGTGTCCCCCGGCCGCAGGAACGCCTGGGCGATGGCGTTGATGGCCGCCATGCCGCAGTTGAACACCGCCGAATCCTCGGCGCCGTCCAGCACGGCCAGCCTGGCCTGCAGCATCGCCATGTTCGGGTGGTCCAGCCGGGCGTAGATGTAGCCCGGCTCGGCGCCTGCCTCTGGCGGTGTGGCGCGGAAATAGGCCTGGTGCACGTCCTTGGCGTGCTGCGCGCTGCGATAGGCGAAGGTGGAGCTGGCGAACAGCGGCGGCTTGATCGACCCGTGATGCTGGGCCGCATCGTAGCCGGCGGTCACCGTCAGCGTTTCGCGATGCAGGAACCTGCCGGCCGGACCGTCCATGTCAGTCCATCCGCTCCAACGCCTGTTCGGCCTGCGCGCAGTACCAGTTCGTGAAGCGGCCGACCAGCGCTTCCGCCTCCTCCGAGTATGGCCCCGGCAGGTAGCCCATCGAGTTCACGCCGCGCTGGTTGTTCTCCACCAGCTCTATGTCCTGCTGGTTGGTCGTCATCCACAGCGCCACCAGGTTCTCCAGATGGTAGTCCGTGCCCTCGACGGCGTCCTTGTGGACGAACCACTTGGCGGTCACCAGCGTCTCCTGCGGCCCGGTCGGCTCGGCGGTGAAGACGAACACGTGGTCGGCCACCGCGTGGCAGAAACTGTTCGGCTCGCCGGCCCAGCGCACCGATCCGACATCGCCCGCCTCCTGCTCGATCATCAGGCGGGAGACGGCGTGCTTGCCGTCCATGGTGAGCGACACCACGCCGTCGTTGAGCGGGAAGCGGACGGCACCCCACCAGTCGCCCAGGGAGGGTCCGACCGGCAGGCCGGCGCGTTCCATGCGGGCGTTGAAACGCTCTACGCGGCCCTCCTCGTCGCCCTCGAAATGGGCGCGCACCTCGGTCGGGAAGGCGATCGACAGGTCCGGGTGGCGCACCGCGCAGTGGTAGCACTCGCGCGCGTTCTCCATCACCAGCTTCCAGTTCGCGCGCTCGATGAACACCGCCTCGTGCGCCAGTTTCGCGTTCGCCAGATCGTGCGGCGCCAGCAGGGGGGCCAGGCCGGCGCTGAACGCGTCGAAGGGCGGCGGATCCTCCGACAGGCTCACATACAGGCAGCCGGCGACGTTGCGCACCTCGATCGGCCGCAGGCCATGGGTGGCCTTGTCGAAATCGTCCTGCATGCGCCGGGCACTCACGAGGCGGCCAGTCAGGTCGTAGCTCCACTGGTGGTATGGGCAGACCAGCACCGGCCGCTGGCTGCGGCCGGGCGGGCAGACCATCGCGCCGCGGTGCCGGCAGGAATTGTGGAAGCCGCGTATCGTGCCCGCCTTGTCGCGCAGCACCACGATGGGCGAGGTGCCGATGGTGAGCGCCAGCGCCGAGCCGGGCGCGGGCAGCTCCGATTCCAGGCCGGCCAGCACCCAAGCGCGCCCGAAGATCGCGCGCAGGTCGAATTCGTAGGCTTCCTCGGTGGCGTAGAGCGCCTGCGGCAGCGCATGGCCGGGCAGGCGGGATTGCAGCGATGCTCTGACCCGGCTGAACTCCGACATCGCCACCTCCGGGCCGTGTGTGTGCGGCCGCATCAAACCGCATGGCACAGCCCGGCGACGCGCGATAATGCCTAATCGGCATTGGGCTATTTGGTATTCCGGGGTGTTGGCCGATGATGGGCGGCATCGTCCGGGAAGGCCCCACCCTTTGGTCACGTTCGACAGGCGCTGGCTGCCGCTGAACGCGCTTCGCGCCTTCGACGCGGTCGGGCGCCACCTCAGCTTCACGGCGGCCGCACAGGCGCTCGGCGTGTCGCAGAGCGCCGTCAGCCGGCACGTGATCGGGCTGGAGGAGCTGCTGGGCCACGCATTGTTCGAGCGGCGCCCGCAATCGCTGGCGCTGACCAAGGCGGGCGGCGCGCTGCTGCCGACGGTGCGCGGATCCTTCGACCGGATCGAGCACGCGCTGAACGACGTGGTGCGCGACGGCGGCGGCCTGCGCACGCTGCGCCTGCAGCTGCCGCCCTCGTTCGCGCAGAAGCTGGCCCTGCCCATCCTGCAGGCGTTTCGGAAGGACTTCCCCGACATCTTCATCGAGATCTCCAGCCTCGGCATGACCGGCGCGCCGCCCACGAAGACCGACGTGGCCGTCGTCTACGACCGGCCGCGCAGCGGAGAGGCGGTGTCGGACCTGCTGTGGATGTCGCGCGTGACGCCCGGCTGCAGCCCGGCGCTGGCCGCAGCCCAGCCGGGCCGCGCGCTAGCCCGCTTCATCGCGGATAACGAGCTGCTGCACGTCAAGCTCGAGGGCGAGCCGCCGGGCATGATCTGGCAGGCGTTCTCCCGGCATTTCGGCCTGGACATGCAAACGAACCGGGGGCTCGCCTTCGACACCGCCGCGCTGGCCGCGCAATACGCCGCCGGCGGCGAGGGCGTGGTGCTGCTCGACCGCGACCTGTTCGCGCCGGACATCGCCGCCGGCATCCTCGTCACACCCTTCGCCGAGACGTTCGAGGACGGCTACGGCTACTTCCTCCATCTCGCGGCCGACGACCTGGCCGACCCGGTCATCGCGGTGTTTCGCGCGTGGATGATCCGCAACTTCGCGCGCGACGTCCCGCCGTGAACCCGCCCCGTCTCGCCGCCTTGCCGATGTACGATTTCGAGGAGCTGCGTCCGGCGACCGACGCGCTGTGGGCCGCCATCGCCGGGCGCCTGACGCGGCTCGGGGTCGAGGCGCCGGCGTCGCTGACGCGAGGACCGTCCCCCGATGCGTTGTGGACCGATTCCGGCCTGCTGTTGGCGCAGACCTGCGGCTACCCGCTGGCGACCGCGCTGAGAGGCCGCGTCACCGTCGTCGCCACGCCCTGCTACCGCGCGTTGGGCTGCCAGGGCGCGTCCTATCGTAGCGCCATCGTGGTGCGCGCGGCCGAGCCCGCCCGCACGCTGGCCGCGCTGCGCGGGCGGCGCTGCGCGGTGAACGACGCCGCCTCCAACAGCGGCATGAACCTGTTGCGCCAAGCGGTGGCGGCGCTCCCCGGCCGTGCCCCGTTCTTCGGCGAAATCGTCTGGACCGGCGCCCACGCGGCCAGCATCCGCGCGGTGGCGGAGGGCCGCGCCGACGTGGCGGCGATCGACTGCGTCACCTGGGCGCAGCTGCAGCGTCTGCGCCCGAACTTGACCGCCGGGCTGCGCGTGCTGGCCTGGACCGCCGCCAGCCCGGGCCTGCCGCTGATCACCGGCGCCGGCACGGACGCGCCCACCCTGGCGGCTCTGCGGCAGGCCATCGATGAGGTTGCCGGCGACCCGGCGCTGGCGGCTGTTCGGGACGCGTTGTTGCTGGACGGAGTCGCGGTGTTCGAACCGGGCGCCTACGACGCGGTGCTGGCCATCGGGGCGGGTAAGGAAGGCCTTCTTTTCTGAAGAAAAGAAGCAAAAGACTTTTGGTCGTGCTGGCGCGGAGTTTCCACAGACACCCGACCGGTAGCGGGCTGCTTGCCTTCAGGAACTCCGCCCCAGCAACTTCGCCATGTAGTCGGCGATGCCGGTCGGCTGGACGATGGCGCCGCGCACGATCTGGTCGAAGTGGCGGGTCAGCGCGCGTATGTGCTCCGTCGAGTGGAACACGAAGTAGGTCTGGCCGAGATAGATCGCCGCACGCAACGGCCCGAACACGGTCAGCGGGATCGAGAACAGCTCCTTGCGGTCGTAGAGGAACAGCCGCAGGCGCGGGTAGAACTCGTCGCACAGCGAGACGATCTGCTCCAGCTGCGCGCGCCGTTGTGCCGGCCTGATGCCGCGCCAGATGTCCTCGCCGCGCGCCAGGGCCTCGAAGGTCTGGATGGCGGTGCAGCACTCGATCTCGGTCTCCGGCTGGCGGAGATACTCCAGGCGGGACTGGGTGATCTCGATCCGGCGGCGCGGCCCCAGTGCCGCGTAGTGGCTGTACTCGTCCTCGATCACCGCATCGGTCTTGAGCACGTCCGGGAAGGTGGTGGGGATGTGCCGTATCCGGTAGCCGGAGGCCTCCTTCAGCCAGCCGAGCAGGCGCTCGTCGAGCGGGCTCGGCGCGTCGCGTTCGATCTGCAGGCTCTCGGACACCATGTTCGACCCCGGCTGCTCGCCCTGGCTCAGGCCGAGCAACCAGTCCATCGAGGTGTTGCCGATCTGCGCGATGGCGGCGACCGACTCGACCCTCGGCAGCCGGTCCGCCCCTGCGGCCAGCAGCTGGGAGAGGGTGCTCCGGTCGATCCCCGCGGCCAGGGCGAAATCGGTCTGGCTCATCTCGGATCGGGCCAGGACCTGCCGCAGCCGCTGCTGGAAGCGCGGCAGGATTTCGCGGCGGTCCAGAGCGGTCGAAGGCGGCATGCGTTCTCACCTCATAGGAGGCAAGATATGCGGCAAATGCTGCGTGAACACAACATGTGGGTTGTGACGTGCTTAAATGCCGCAATTTCTCCGCAAACGCGGCAGGGCCAAGCCGACGCATCTTCCCCTATGTTCATGCCGGGTTTTGGAAAACGCGGGTGCCGGGAGAGCAGATGGTTCAGTGGTTCAAAGCGGCGCGGCGGACGGCGCGGCGGCTGGAGGCGCCGACCTGGATCCTCGCCTTCACCATATATGGTGGCTGGCTGGCACTGACCGTCTGCTGGAACACCTTGCCGGTCTGGGTGGTCCTGCCCGCAGCGGCCTGGCTCTGCGCCTGGCACATGTCCCTGCAGCACGAGCTGATGCACGGCCACCCGACGCGCAGCGAGCGTATCAACGGCCTGCTTGCCTGGCCGCCGCTCAACCTTTGGCTGCCCTACCCGCTTTACCGGCTTTCCCACCTGAAGCACCACCAGGCCGAACTGACGGATCCGTTCGAAGACCCGGAGAGCACCTACATGACGCCTGCGGCCTGGGCCCGGGCCGGGCGGGTCCGGCGTGGGCTGCACGGTGCGTGCAACACGCTGTCCGGCCGCCTGTTGCTGGGCCCCGCCTGCACCATCGTCCTGTTCGGGCGGAGCCAGCTGCGCCGAACCCGGGATGGCGCGTTCTGGCGCGTCTGGCTGGCGCACGCGTCGGGGGTGGCCCTGGTCCTCGGCTGGGTGTGCGGCGTTTGCCGTATAGACCTGCTGGGCTACGTCGCGTGCTTCGTCTATCCGGGCGCCGCGCTGATCCTGCTGCGATCGCTGGTCGAACATCACGCCGCGGAGCGACAGGAGGACCGCACCGCCGTGGTCGAACGCGCGGGCCTGCTGGGTCTGCTCTACCTCAACAACAACCTGCATGTCTTGCATCACGAGCGCCCGTCCGTTCCGTGGTACGAGCTTCCCGCCCAATGGCGTCTGGCGCGCGCGCGCATGATCTCGACACGGCGCGGGCCGGTCTATCGCGGCTACCGGGACGTGGCCGCGCGATACGCGTGGCAGCCGCACCACCCCGGACCCCACCCGGCGACGCAGCCGTAACGGGCTGCCCGACAGGCGTTGCGCCCTGCCTGCTCCCGCCCGTGCAACACCGTCGAAAAAGCGACAGGCTGATGACGATTAGCGATTGCTTGTTCGCCCGGATGTCAGGCAACCATGTTCAACGTAGAATGATCCGGCGCACGACCGGCTTGGCGTGCCAGGCGGTCCGTGCCTGCCGACAGGCCGAGTCCGGTGTCCGGATCTCGGCTTTTCAGAAGCCAGCGAGTGCCCGGGGGGGCGGCCGGCATTCAAGAGGGCATCAGGCCTGGCCTGTGCTCGGAGGTCCATCGAGGGGGTGCCTGAGCCATGGCTGCGATCACGACCGAGCGCTTTCACAAGAGGCCGATCTGGCTGGGCATGCGAAGGGCGCTTCTGTCGGGCGTGGCCCTGAGCGTGGTGTGCACGGTCGCATCCCGAGCCCAACAGCCCGCCGCCGATCAGGCGCCGGCAAGCACGGGGGCCACGACGAAGGCGGCGCCGAACAAGACACCGAAGAGCACATCGGCGACCGAAAGCGTCATCGTGACGGCGCAGCGGCGTGTACAGAACCTGCAGGACGTTCCGATTTCCATACAGGTGCTGAGCGGCGCCGCGCTGAAGCGGCAGAGCATCGAGAACTTCGACGATCTGATCAGGGTTCTGCCCAACGTCACGCAGGGCGGCTTCGGCCCCGGGCAGGTCAACGTCTATATGCGCGGCCTCAGCATCGGCGGTGACGAAGGCGGCCAGGGCGGCGGCGGCGTCGGCTCGTTTCCCAACGTGGCCGTCTACCTCGACGACCAGTCCGCCCAGGTTCCCGGACGCAACCTCGACATCTACACGGCTGACCTGCAGCAGGTCGAAGTGCTCGAGGGTCCGCAGGGCACGCTGTTCGGGTCCGGCGCGCAGGGCGGCGTGCTTCGCTACATCACCAACAAGCCGGTGCTCGACCGGTTCAGCGCCACCGTGGACACCGGCATCGCCGGCACGGTGCACGGCGCGCTGAGCAAGAACGTTGACGCCACCGTCAACGTCCCGCTCGTGACGAACGAGATGGCGCTGCGCCTGACGGTGTACGACGACCAGCGCGGCGGCTACATCGACAACGTGCCCGGCACCTTCGTGCGCCAGAGCACCGATCGCGGCATCCACTATGCCGGCTACACCAACAACATCCCCGGACCGGCCACGGCCACGAACTCGATCAACAACGCATCGCTGGTGCAGAACAACATCAACCCGGTGAACTACGTGGGCACCCGCGGCGAGCTGCTGTGGAAGTTCAGCGACGATTGGAGCGCGCTGCTGTCGCAATCGGTGCAGAACCTGGACGCGGACGGCGTGTTCTACGAGACGCCGCAGAGCTCCGGCTCCAGCCCGGTCAAGCTGCCCGACCTGTCGGTCCAGCTCTATGAGCCGACCACGGACAGGGATTTCTTCGAGAACACCGCGCTGACCATCGATGGGCGGGTCGGCCCGCTGAAGGTCGTCTATGACGGCGCCTACCTGATACGCAACACCGACCAGATACAGGATTACACCGCCTACGCGCGCGGCCTCTACGCGGATTACTACCAGTGCCAGCCGGCCAACCCGGCCAAGGGCTTTGCCAAGTCGCAATGCTACTCGCCGGGCTCGACCTGGCAGGATATCGAGCACGACACGCATCTGAGCCAGGAGGCGCGTATCAGCACGCCGGACAACTGGCGGCTGCGGGCGATCGGAGGATTCTTCTACGAGGATTTCGAGATTCAGAACCGGACCAACTTCAACTATCTGACCGCGCCCGGCTTCACCCAGCTCGGGCCGTCGCCCGGTAGCACGGTCGCCGATCCGAACCCGAGAGGGCCACAGACGGGCTTCTTCAACGACATAACGCGCGGCTACACCCAGTACGCGATCTTCGGATCGGCCGATTTCGACATCATCCCGCATGTCCTGACGGTCACGGGGGGCACGCGTTGGTACGACTTCCACAATTTCGAGAAAGGCTCGGTCGTCAGCGGCTTCGGCTGCAGCGTGTTCTACACCGGCGGCGTACCCTGCACCGCCGGCGCCACCAACCTGGACGCCAAGAACCTCAAGAGCGCCGATTACGGTTTCAAGAGCCGTGCGAACGTGACCTGGAAGGTCACGCCCGACATCATGCTGTACTACACGTGGTCGCAGGGCTACCGGCCGGCGGGCTTCAACCGACGCGCACCGAGCACCGATCACGGCGCGTTCGTGGGCCAGATCGGCTACCAGTCCGACTCGCTGACCAACAACGAGGTCGGCTACAAAATGCAGTTCCTGCAGCGCAGGCTGACGGTGAACGGCGCGTTCTACCAGGAAGACTGGAACAACGTGCAGGACCGGCTGTTTGATCCCGGCGCGTTCGGCAACCTGGCCTTCACGGTGAACGGCCCGAACTATCGTGTGCGCGGGGCGGAGGTGCAGGTGAGTGCCGTGCCGCTCGACGGGCTGACGCTTTCGGGCGGCTTCGCCGCCAACGACACCAGGCAGTTGACCTCGCCGCCCGTCACCAGTGCGACAGGGGCGGCCCTGCCGGGTTCGGTGGGCATTTTCGGCGAGGTCGGAGACACGCTCGCACAATCGCCGGCGTTCAAGGGCGATCTCCTGGGGCGCTACGAATTCAGCGTGAACGACTATCTCTGCTTCGTGCAGGCCAACATCTCGCATTCCTCGCACACGCACTCGGCGGTAGCGAACTTCAACAATTTCTACGAATCACCGATCACCACGGTGAACGCAGCGGTCGGCGTGACCAAGGATTCGTGGCGGGCGCAGCTCTACGTCAACAACCTGACCAACGAGCGCGGCCAGGAGTTCATCAGCGCCGCGCAGTTCGTGCAGTCGATCATCGTGACCCGGCCGCTGACGGCGGGTTTGAAGGTCAGCTACAGCTTCAACTAGGCAAGGAAAGCAAGCAGTCCTTTTTTGAGAAAAAGGACCAAAAAACTTCTGATCATTGGTCGGGTATCTGTAGCCTCGGCGACAGCACGACCAGAAGTTCTTTGCTTTTTTTTTCAAAAAAGAAGGCCTTCCCTGCCTTTCAGCGCATCCTCAAGCACACCGAGCCAGGGCCTGAAATGCGTCCATTGCGACAGCCCATCCGCGTTGATGGGCCGACGCACCTGTTCGGAGCTCGCGGTGCGCACGCTGCGCTCGGTCCTGTGGAACAGGACGCAGCCCGGCTCGTAAGCCAGGCCGCAGAAATCGAGCAGGCGTCGCACGCTGCCCTCCAGGTCCGCAACCACGTCCTCGTGCTGCACGCGCAGGATGTGCCGCGGCATCACCGCCTCCCAATGCGCCATCAGCGCCACGTAGGAGCGGTAGTAGCGGGCGATGTCGCGCAGATCGTAGGTGAATTCCTGACCGAAGGCGAAGAGCTGCTTGAAGTTGCTGAAACAGCACGCCATCGGGTCGCGCCGCGCGTCGATGATGCGCGCGTTCGGCAACATGAGGTGGATCAGCCCGAGATGGCGGAAATTGTTCGGGTTCTTGTCGATGAAGAACGCGCGGCCGGTGCGATAGACGCGCGTGTCGGCCAGGTAGCTTTCGCCCAGCCGGCGCAGTTGCGCCGCAGACAGGTCGGCGAGCGCCGCCGGGTAGGCGGGCGCGGTCTCGTCGTGCGCGCGCCCCTGCAGGCGCAGCACCAGGCGCGGGATGTCGGCCAGTTCCATCGTGCCCTCGACCTGCGAGTGCGAGGCGAGGATCTGTTCGATCAGCGTCGATCCCGCGCGCGGCAACCCCACCACGAAGATCGGCTCGTTGCTGGGGCAGCCCCAATCCGGACGGGCGGCGAAGAACGCCGGCGTGAACAGCGCCACCTGCTGTCGGGCGCTCCCCTCGATCGCGTCCGGGCGGTACTGCGTCTCGGTCCTTTTCAGCGCGTTGCCGCGCTCGTAGTAGCCGAACGACTCGGCGTAGGAGGCGCGATCCTCCAGCGCCTTGCCCAGCGCGAAACACAGGTGAGCGCGGTCGACCGCCGACGCCGCCGGATCGGCCTCCTGTTGCCGCATGCGGGCGATCTCGTCGTCGGTGAACCGGTAGGTCTTCAGGTTCGCGAGGCTCCAGTAGGCGTCGCCGAACCCGGGCTTGACGGCAGCGGCCGCGCGATAGGATGCGATCGCGTCCTGCTGGCGCCCGAGCGTCTTGAGGGCGTGGCCGATCGACAGATGCAGGTCTGCCGCCGCCGGTGCTTCTTCCAGAAGCTGGCGATAGGTGCGGATCGCCTCGTCGTAATCGGACAGCGCCAGGCAGGCGGTCGCGTAAACCGCACGGTAGTCCCGGTTGGCCGGCTCCGCCTGCAGCAGCACCCTGGCTTCTTCCAATGCCTTGGCGTTGCGATGGCGTTGCAGCAGGACGCGCACGTAGTCGTAGCGCGCGAGATGGTAGCCGGGCGAGAAAGCCAGCACGCTCTCCAGCAGGAACTCGGCATCCTCCAGCCCGTCGAGCTTCATGCCGATGCGTGCGAGCAACCGCATGCCCTCCACGTCGCGTGGGTGCTCGCGCAGGAACTGCCGTATCACCCGCTCGGCCTCGTTCACCTCGCCGTCGGCAAACAGGCTGGATGCCGTCACGACCGCAGGCTGCAGCTGGCGGAGCTTGGCCACGTGGCCCGCCGCCATGCCCGCCTCTTCGGTCCGGCCCGCGGCGCGGAACAACACGGCCAGCGCCTGCCAGCTCGCCGGCAGCGCCGCGTTGAGGTTCACCGCGTCGAGATACGCCGCGAGGGCCGCGGCGGGATCGCCGGCGGCGGCGAAACAATGGCCGCGCTCCTGGTAGAGACGGCTGTAGGCGGGATGCGCTGCCTGCAGCCGTGCCAGCGTCTGCAGCGCGTCGGCATGAAGCCGCAGGTACCGCTGCGCGACGGCGATCATGTAGAGCACGTCACGGTTTTCTGGCACGCGGGCGCACAGGGCGAACCCGGCCTGCAGCGCCTGACGATGGTCGCCAAGCTGCAGCAGCGATCGTATGCGCAGCACCTCCGCCTCTATCGGAGATGGTCTCTCGGCCGCGTCCTGCGTGTCCGCGCTACGCAACGCCGAGCGCCGGGTGTTCGGCCAGGCTGGGACGGTTCAGACGCAGGAAACCGATGTCGTGCCGGGTGGTGCCGTCTCCAGTGGCGAGGTCCGCCAGGATCTCTCCGACCACGCTGCAGAACTTGTAGCCGTGGCCGCTGCACGGCGAGGCGAGCACGACCTGCCCGTAATGCGGATGGTGGTCGAGGATGAAGTGCTCGTCGGGCGTGTTGGTGAACAGGCAGGCACGCAGCGCCATCACGGGTCCCGACCCCGCCGGGAAGTAGCGCTCGCCAAAGGCGCGCAGCAGGCGCTCGTCGGCGTCGTCCGGCTCGCGCAGCAGCGCCTCCGGGTGGCCGCTCTCCCCCTGGTGGTGGTAGCGGCCGAACTTGAAGCCCGGCACCTCGTAGATCGGCAGGCCGTAGTAGCGGCCTTCCTCCACCTGAAGGTTGAACACCGGGAACCGGCCGGGGCTGAACAGCGCGGGCTCGTGCGGCTGCAGCCAGGCCAGCACCTGGCGTTCGGCAACCGCCCGCCCGGCCAGCAGGGGAACCAGCTCGCCCATCCAGGCGCCGGCTGTCAGCACTAGCCGGCCGGCCTGGTAGCGGCCGCGGCTCGTGGTCACGGTCACCCCTTCGCCGCCGCCGGCCGCCTCCCAGCCCAGCACCTTCTCGCGCGCCCGGAC
The DNA here is from genome assembly GCA_964244615.1 of uncultured Acetobacteraceae bacterium. Lineage (GTDB taxonomy): Bacteria > Pseudomonadota > Alphaproteobacteria > Acetobacterales > Acetobacteraceae > BOG-908. The sequence goes on along the minus strand of CAXTJP010000001.1, from coordinate 64,103 downwards.
CACGGCGGCGTTCGCCTGGGCGAGGGCGATGTGAGCCACCACGGCGCGCTCGCTCGCGATCAGGCCGCCATCGGGCTGGAACACCGCGCGGTGGCGCTCCGGCAGCCGGTAGCCGGGAAAACGGGCGTTGACCTCGGCACCGGTCAGCACCTCGTGCCGCAGACCGTGCAGCCGGGCCGAGGCGAGCGCGCCCTGGAACAGCGGATCCCATTCCGGGCTGGCATCGACCGACCCGGTGGTGACCAGCAGCTCGCAGCCGCTCGCCGCCTCCGCCTCTCGCCAAAGCGCGTAGGCCCGGTGCAGCAGGGGGACGTAGGCGGGGTTCTCGTAATAGGGCAGGCGGATGATGCGGCTGATGCCGTGCGAGGAGCCGTGCGCGTGCGGCACGTCGTAACGTTCCAGCACCAGCACGCGCTGGCCGCGTCTGGCCAGTTGCCACGCGGCGGCGCTGCCCATGCCGCCGCCGCCCACCACGATGACGTCGAAGATCATCGGCCCGGCACCCCGCTCAGCTACGCCAGGACCTGACCAGCGTGGCGTTGGCCGCAACCCAGGCGGCGGCGGTTTTCGCGGGGTCGGCGCCGCGCGCCTGGTTCTGCATCATCACCGCCTGCTCGTCGGCCGCGGACAGCCGAAAGCGGCTGAGCACGGCGTGGACGTCCGGCATGTCGGCCTTCAGGCCGAGGCGCGCGACCGTGTTCACCGTCTCGGCCCCACCGAAACATCCCTTCGGATCGGCAAGGAACTTTAGCTTGCAGGCCGCAAACATCCAGTGCGGCGTCCAGATGGTCACAACGACGGCCTGCTTGCGGGCGATGGCCTCCTTCAGCGCACCGACCATGGTCGCCTCGCTGCCATCGACCAGCGTGATGCTGCTGAGCCCGTACACCTCGATCGCATGTTCGGACGCGCGCATCATCCCCGCACCGGCGTCGATCCCGATCACGGTGTTGCCCACCAGCTCGCCCTCGGTCTTGAGGTCGGGGATCGCGTTCAGCGGCGCGTAGTCCGGCGTCGCCCAGCCGATCCGGGCACCGGTGAAGTTGGGGCCGATCAGGTCCACCTGGTCTCGCAGCTTCGCGTAGTAGGCGGCATGGGTCGTCGGCAGCCAGCCTGCCAGCATGCAGTCGGCATCGCCCGACGCCACGGCCTGCCACATCGCCGCACCCGAGACCGGAAGCAGCGTGACCTCGTGCCCCATGTCCTGCAGCACGGCGGCCAGGATGTTGCTGGAAACGATCGCGTCCGACCATTCGACATAGGCGATCCGCACCGGCGTCTTGCCGGCGGCGCGGGCGGGCGAGGCGGCAAGGGCTGCGGCGCCGATGAGCAGGTCTCTGCGGTTCATGGCGATGTGTCCCGAGAAGGCAAGGAGGCTGTTTTGAAAAGAACGAAAAACCTTCGTTCGGATACGATACGTCGCAGTGACGTTTCAGCTGTCCGCGACAGCGCAGATAAAAGCCTGCTTCTTCTCGAAGAAGACTTTTTTTCAAGCCGTCCGCAACCGTCGCGACAGCGCATTCGTCACCCGATCCAAGATCACCGCCAGTATGGCAATGGCGATGCCCGCCTGGAAGCCGCGCCCGGCCTGCAGCCGCTGGATGGCGCTCCAGACCTCCCGGCCAAGCCCGCCGGCGCCGATCATCGCGGCGATCACCACCATCGACAGGGCCAGCATGATCGTCTGGTTGATCCCCGCCATGATGGTGGGCAGCGCCTGCGGCAACTGCACCTTCAGCAGCTTCTGCCAGGGCGTGCACCCGAACGCGTCGGCGGCCTCGCTCAGCTCGTGCGGCACCTGCAGGATGCCCAGCGCGGTCAGCCGAATCGTGGGCGGTGCGGCGAAGATGATGGTGGCGAAACAGGCCGAAACCGCGCCCAGGCCGAAGAACGGGATGGCCGGGATCAGGTAGACGAAGCTCGGCATCGTCTGCATCACGTCCAGGCAGGGCGACACCAGGCGCCAGGTGCGCCGGCTCAGCGCGGCGGCGATGCCGAGCGGCAGCCCGATCAGCACGGCGGCGAGCGTCGAGACCGTCACCAGCACCAGCGTCGCGATCATCGGCGTCCACAGGCCGAGATTCCACAGGAACAGCAGCCCGGCCAGCGTCAGCAACCCCAGCCGCCAGCCCGCCGCGCGCCAGGCCAGCAGGCCCGCCACACCGACGAACAGCAGCGGCGGCACTGCCTGCAGCGCCCCGGTCAGCCCGCCCACCCAGGCAGACACGACGTGGCTCAGGACACGCGTGGTCCCGGCGCCGTTCGCGGTCAGCCAATCGAGGGCGCGGTCGCATAGATCGTCGAGCGGGAAGCGGGGGATGGCGGTGGCCACGCAGGCTCCTCCTTGTTCGGCCGCCCGGCCAGGGCGGACAGTGCCGCGGTGCGCGACAGCACGCCGACGTGACGCCCGGCCGCATCCTGGACCGGTAGCCCGTCGGGTCCGTCCGCCAGCAGCGGCAGCGCCTCGCGCAGCGTCATCTCGGCGCGCAGCACGGCGCGCGGCCCGGGCGGCGGCGGGGCGCGATCGGCGAGCGTTCCCACCCGAAGCACGCCGGCCACGTCGATGTGCTCGAGGAACCGCCGGACATAGGGGGTTTTCGGCGCGGTCAGGATGCCCTCCGCCGTGCCGTCCTGGACGATGACGCCGTCCATCATCAGCGCGATGCGCCCGCCGAGTGCCACGGCCTCGTCCAGGTCGTGGCTGACGAAGACGATCGTCTTGCGCACGCGCCTCTGCAGGGCAACCAGCTCGGTCTGCATCTCGCGCCGGATCAGCGGGTCGAGCGCGCTGAACGCCTCGTCCATCAGCAGCACGCTGGCGTCGGCGGCCAGCGCCCTGGCCAGGCCCGCGCGCTGCTTCATGCCGCCGGAGAGCTGGCTCGGCCACTTGCCCTCCCAGCCGGCCAGGCCCACCAGCGCCAGGGCCTGCTCGGCCGAGCGGCGGCGGGCGGCGCGGCCCACCCCCTGGACCTCCAGGCCGAACTCCACGTTCTGCAGCACGGTGCGGTGCGGCAGCAGGGCGAAATGCTGGAACACCATGCCGAAGCTGCGCCGCCGGAACGCGCGGAGCTGGCGATCGCCCATCGCCATCACATCCTGGCCGGCGACGCGTATGCTGCCGCAGGCCGGCGTGACCAGGCGGTTCAGGCAGCGCAGCAGCGTGCTCTTGCCGCTGCCGGACAGGCCCATGACGACCAGAAGCTCGCCCTCGTCCACGCGCAGCGCCACGTCGCGAAGGGCCACCACCGCGCCGGTGCGCTCCAGGATGGCGGCGCGGCTCTCGCCGGCGCGCATCATGGCCAGCGCCTCTCGCTCGCGCGCGCCGAACACGCAGCTCACGCCCTCGATCGCGATCATCGGTGCCGTGGTCAGGTCGTGCCCCTTCGTTGACGTCTGGGGAGCGTAACACCACCCTGAAGCGGCGTGGGAGGCCGTTTTCGCGACGCAGCACGAAGTTGGCGTAAAACGACCCGAACCTGCCGGTTTCCGTTGGCCGGCACGCCCGCCATCGGGCAATGATGCGCCGCAAACACCAAGGTGCCTCCGTGTCCGACCATCTCCCGCGCCTGCTGGCCGACCGGCGGCCCGGCCACAGCCTCGACGCCGCGTTCTACACCGACGCCGCGGTGTTCCAGGCCGACATGGATCTGATCTTCGGCCGCCACTGGATCTTCGTCGGGCAGGAACCCGACGTGCCGGAGCCGGGCGATTTGATGGCGATCCGCATCGGCCGCGCGCCGATCCTGATCCTGCGGGACCGCTCGGGCGAGGTGCGCGCCTTCCACAACGTCTGCCGCCATCGCGGCGCGCAGCTCGTGGCGGACGGCGCCGGCCGGGTGGGCAACCTGGTGTGCCGCTACCACAGCTGGACCTACGGCCTGGACGGCGCGCTGCTGTTCGCCGACCACATGGGCGACGGTTTCGATCCGTCCTGCCGCGGGCTGCGCCCGGTGGCGCTGCGCGCCGTCGCCGGCCTGCTGTTCGTGTGCCTGGCGGCGGACCCGCCCGACGACATCGAGGCGATGGCGGCGGAGATGGAACCGTACCTGCTGCCGCACGGGCTGCGTCACGCGAAGGTGGCGCGGCAGGTGGATCTGGTGGAGCGCGGCAACTGGAAGCTCACGATGGAGAACAACCGCGAGTGCTACCACTGCGCGGCGAACCACCCGGAGCTGACCGTCCCGCTCTTCGCCTACGGCTTCGGCTTCGCGCCCTCGTCGCTGAACCAGGCCGAACGGGACCAGGCCGCGCGCTACGACACGCTGGTGCAGGAGATGCATGGGCGGTGGGAGGCCTCCGGCCTGCCGTCGCGCCGGATCGAGCGGCTGACCGGACGCCCGACCGGTTACCGGACCGAGCGCCTGCCGCTGGACCAGACAGGGGAGAGCCAGACGAGCGACACCAGGAGCGCCTGCCGGGTGCTGCTGGGCGGCCTCAAGGACACGCGGCTGGGCGGGCTCACCTTCTGGACCCAGCCGAACTCCTGGCACCACGTGATGGCCGACCACGCGGTCACTTTCTGCGTCCTGCCGCTGGAGCCCGGCCGCACGCTGCTGCGCACCACCTGGCTGGTGCACAGGGACGCGGTGGAGGGCGTGGATTACGACCCGGACAACCTGGTGGCCGTCTGGCAGGCGACCAACCGACAGGACGCCCACCTGGTGGAGATCACCCAGCAAGGGGTCGTGAGCCCGGCCTACGAGCCCGGCCCCTACTCGCCGTACACCGAGGGGTTGGTGGACGATTTCTGCCGGTGGTACGGGGAACGCATGAGTGCCGGGCTGCAGCTTCGCCGCGAACCCGCAGCGCCCGCCGGGCCGGCGCCGCGGCGTGACGCGCCTGCCGCGCCGGTTCACGACCGGATCGCCTCGGGTGTGTTCGCCATTCGCTTCGCCCGCCGCGATCGCGACGTGACCTGCCCCAGCGACACGACCGTGCTGGAGGCCGCCCGCGCCGCCGGCGTGCGGCTGCCCTACGCCTGCGGCAAGGGCGTCTGCGGCACTTGCAAGAGCCGCATCCTGTCCGGCACGGTCGAGATGCGCCATGACGGCGGCATCCTGCAAAGCGAGATCGACGAGGGCTTCGCGCTGCTGTGCTGCGCCCGCCCGACCAGCGACCTGACTATCGACCGTTAGGCAGGCCGCAGGAGCAGACCATGCACGCGAGCGCCACGCCGATCAGCCGCGATCCCTTGATGCAGCCGTACCAGTTGCGGCACCTGACGCTGCGCAACCGTGTGATGAGCACCGCGCACGAGCCGTCCTACTCCGAAGACGGCATGCCGAAGGACCGCTACCGGCTCTACCATGTCGAGAAAGCGCGCGGCGGCATCGCCCTGACGATGACGGCGGGGTCCGCCGTGGTCTCGCCGGACAGCCCGCCGGTGTTCGGCAATCTGCTCGCCTATAGTGACGAGATCGTGCCCTGGCTGCGCCGCCTGTCCGACGAGTGCCACGAGCACGGCTCGGCGGTGATGATCCAGCTCACCCATCTCGGCCGCCGTACCGCGTGGAACAAGGCGGACTGGCTGCCGGTGCTGGCCCCCTCGCGCGTGCGGGAGGCGGCGCATCGCGGTTTCCCCAAGGCGGCGGAGCGCTGGGACCTCGACCGTATCGTCGCCGACTACGCGGCGGCGGCACAGCGCATGCAGGCGGCAGGGCTCGACGGGTTCGAGATCGACGCCTACGGCCACCTGCCGGACCAGTTCTGGTCGCCCGCCACCAACCACCGCGACGACGAGTACAACGGCACGCTGGAGAACCGCATGCGCTTCTCCGTGCGCGTGCTGCAGGCGATGCGCGACGCGGTGGGGCCCGATTTCCTGATCGGCGTGCGCATGGTTGCCGACGAGGACTGGGAGAGCGGCCTGAGCCGCACGGACGGGGTGGAGATCGCCCGCCGCTTCGCCGGTGGCGGCGTGGTGGACTTCCTCAACATCATCCGCGGGCACATGGACACCGACAACGCGCTCTCGCACGTCATCCCGATCCACGGCATGGGCACGGCGCAGCACCTGGACTTCGCCGGCGAAGTGCGCGCGGCGACCGGCTTTCCCACCTTCCACGCCGCCCGCATCAACGACGTGGCGACCGCCCGGCACGCGATCGCCGAGGGCAAGCTCGACATGGTCGGCATGACCCGCGCGCACATCGCCGAGCCGCACATCGTGCGCAAGGTCCTGTCGGGCCAGGAAGACCGCATACGCCCCTGCGTCGGGGCCACCTACTGCCTGGACCGCATCTACGAGGGTAACGAGGCGCTATGCGTGCACAACGCCGCGACCGGGCGGGAAGCCAGCATGCCGCACGTGATCCCGCGCGCCGACGGCCCGACGCGCCACGTGGTGGTGGTGGGCGCCGGTCCCGCCGGGCTGGAAGCGGCACGCGTGTCCGCCGAGCGCGGGCACCGGGTGACGGTGCTGGAAGCGACCGCGCGTGCCGGCGGGCAGATCCTGCTGGCGGCCCGCGCGCCGCGCCGCCGCGAACTGATCGGCATCGTGGACTGGCGGCTGTCCGAGCTGGCGCGGATGGGTGCCACGATCCGCTTCGACACCTATGCGGGTGCCGAAGACGTGCTGGCGCTGGCCCCGGACACCGTGTTCGTCGCCACCGGCGGTGTGCCGGACACGGCGGTGCTGCAGGACGGCCGCGACCTCGTCGTCTCGAGCTGGGACGTGCTGGGTGGCGCTGCCGCATTGTCGGGCCGGGTGCTGGTCTACGACGACAACGGGGCGCATCCCGGCATGCAGGCGGCCGAGATGCTGGCCGAAGCCGGCGCCTCGGTGGAACTCGTGACGCCCGAGCGCATGCTGGCACCGGAGATCGGCGGCCTGAACCACGCCGCCTACGCCCGCATCTTTCATCGCTGCGGCGTGCGGGTGACGGTCAACACCCGGCTGCATTCGGTGCGCCGACACGGCAACGCGCTGGTGGCCGTGCTGGGCAGCGATTACGGGACGCAGACGGAGGAGCGGTGTGTCGATCAGGTGGTGATCGAGCACGGCACGTTGCCGCTCGACGAGCTGTACGAAGCGCTGAAGCCCGGCTCGCGCAACGGCGGCGAGGTGGACCACGCGGCCCTGCTCGCCGGCCGCGCCCAGACCGTGGTGCGCAACGTTCAGGCGCGCTACCAGCTGTTCCGCATCGGCGACGCGGTGTCCAGCCGCAACATCCACGCCGCCGTCTTTGATGCGCTGCGATTGGCCAAGGATGTCTGACGCGCGTTGGTGAGGCAAAGGCCTGCTTTGAGCAGCGAAAACTGCTCGTGCTGTCGCGGGACTCTCCGCAACGCGCGACTCAAGAGGCAAAGTTCTTTGTTTGTTTTTAGAAAAGAATCGCTTACCGACTGCCCTGCGCTGCCACGTCACGTATGGCGCAACGGATGGATTGCACGGCGCGACCGACATCGCTCTCGTTGGTACTCCAGTTGCAGACCGATATCCGCATCGCCCGGCGGCCACGCCACGTCGTGCCGCCGAACCACGCCTCGCCCGACGCCTGCAATTCGGCGATCACCCGATCGGTCCTCTCGTCGTCCTGGCCGTCTGGCGCGGTGAAACAGACGAGCGCCTGGTTGATGACCGGCGCCGCCAGCACCACCACGCCAGGCAGCTGCTCCAGGGCCGCCACGAGCCGGCGCGTCATGTCGCAGCACCGTTCGATCAGCTCGCACAAACCGCTGCGCCCCAGGCCGCGCAACGACGCGTACACCGAGAACACGCGCGCACGGCGCGACCATTCCGGGTTCCAGTCGATCTGCCGACGCGTGCCTTCCACGGCGTGGCTGTATTGGGTTTCCAAGGCGAAGGCGGCCCGGTGCGCGACCGCATCCGCGACGAACACGTAGCCCGAATCGAAACCCTGGTTCAGCCATTTGTGCCCGTCGGTCACCCAGCTATCGGCTTGCGACGCGCCGTTCAGCAGGTGACGCGTTCGTTCGCTGACGGCCGCCCAGAGGCCGAAGGCGCCGTCCACATGCACCCAGGCGCCGGCCGCGTGCGCCAGCGCACAGGCCTGTCCGAAATCGTCGAACCTGCCGGTGTTCATGTCGCCGGCCTGCAGCACGACGATGGTCGGTCCCGCGTCGGCAGCCAGCGCCCGAGCCAGGGCGGCCATCGACAGCCTGCCGTCGGGATCGCAGGCGACCAGTTCGACGCAGCGCGATCCCAGCCCGAGCAGCCTGGCCGCGCGCAGCAGGGATTCGTGCCTGTGCGCCCCGGTGAGGATCCGTATGCGCGGTGCACCCGCGAGCCCGTCGGCCTCCACATCGATGCCACGGCGCTGCAGCAGCCGGTGTCGGGCGGCCGCAAGCGCGGTGGCATGCGCCATCTGACATCCTGTGACGATGGCGAACGACGCGTCCGGCGGCAGCATCAGCACGTCCTTCAGCCACGTGCCGCAGACCTCCTCCGCCACCGATGCGGCCGGGCTGGTGGCATAGGAGGCCGCGTTCTGATCCCAGACGGCGGTCATCCAGTCGGCCGCGAGCGCCACCGGCAGCGTGCCGCCGATGACCCAGCCGAAAAAGCGCCCGGACCCGGAGCGAAGCAGGCCGCCCTCGACCGCTGCCACGAGTGCATCGATGACCTCCTCCGGCGGCGTCCCCGTCTCCGGCATCGGACCGCCGAGCGCCTGCCGCAATGCGGCTGCATCCTTGGTGGCCGATAACGGTGCCGTGGAAAGGCTTGCGAGGAATCGTTCCGCGTGCGCCTGCGCGCGCTGCAATACGCTGTTCTCCGTCACGATGTCCCGCCCGTCCATGCTCAACTCCTCCGGCATGGTGATGCGGCCGATCGCAAGCGCTTCGCTAAAGTCGGCCAACTCACCGGCCCAGCCAAGTTCGCCAGTGTTTGCCGTCCCCGCAGGCTGCTAGGGATCCATGCCGGAAGCGTCGGACTTGCGGGTCAGGCGGAGAAGGTTGCCGATCATCGCCAGGGCGGCAGCCACGAGCCACGCAAAAGCCAGGCAGAGTATGATCGGCGTCAGGAGTATGGCCCTGATCAGCACCGACAGCGCCCTGATCAGACGGGTCAAGAAGCGACGACCTTCAAGCCTCGCCATCAGTGCTTACCGAGCCCTGGTACCTGTACCCTGATGGAACGATAGTGACTAAGCAAAACGACGTCAACTGGCAACGATGGGCAGCAACAAGAAGACGCTACCTTGAGTAGAATAAGTCATCATATGACAGCTTAAGGTTGTAAGCTTCCGTGGAGCCTGCTACAGACCGATAGTCATGTCACTGTGCCAGGCTTGCCAGCAATGCAGAATGCCGCGCCGCGATCAGCCGTGTCAGCGCTGCGCGGAACGGCCCTGATCGGCCGGATGGCGCGCGTCGTCCAGCCAGATGTTCGACGAGTCCAAGGGCGTGTCCGCAACGAGATCGATCTGTTCAGGGGCAGGCTCCGGTCGACCCCCATTCGGGAAACAGCAATGTCGGATTTTCGTCGATACATCGTTCCCATCAGCATAGCAGCGGCCGCCTGGTGCCAGGCGGCGATGAGTCAGCCGGTGGATGCGGCCGGGCAAGTGGGCATGACCAGCTACAGAACACTGCCTTTCCAAAACAGCATCTTCCAGTATTCCTACGGGGCCGCAGTCGGGCTGGAACCGGGCAACCTGTTCTACCAGGCGAATCCGAGTTCGTTCTACGACAATCCGGACGATATTGCGTCTGCGAAACATGCTGCCGCTTCGCTCGAAGCCGCCGGTATCGTTCCCGCCGCCGGCCTGCAGCGTTGGGAAGACACGTACGCGGCCTCGTTTCCACCGGGGACGTTCCAGAACCCACCTGACTTCGTCGTCAACGATCTCAACCTTGGCTTCTACAACAAGCCGGAATTTGTGGCCTGGCGGAACTTCGTAGCCACGCACCCGCAATATTGGGATCTTGGCTTCGACGGAGGCGCCATGCCGACGGAGAGCTACTACAGATCCTGGGGCGGTCAGTGGGGCCACATCAGCCCGCTCACGCCGCTCGACACGGCCGATTGTCCGCCTGGCATGACGGCGTGCGACTGGGGCGACGATTATGCCTATCGTTGGTCCCTGACATCGGCATTGTCCGGCGCCTACGGCCTGATCCTTTCGGATTTCACCGACAGCCAGCCCGACCGGCCCTCCAGCTTCCAAAGCTTCAACCCGCGCATCGTGTCCGCGTTCGCCAAGGCCTACCCGTCGCTGACGATCCAGGGCGCCACGGTACCGGCCCAGGCAGACTGGATCGTACGGAATGCGTTCAACCAGTGGAACGACTTCCTCTCGGCGGGCTACGGCGCCTTCTACCGAGCACTGGCCCTGCGCGTAGGCGGCGCCGCGGGCCGGACCGGGCTGGTCGTCGATCAATGTGCGGAGACTCCGTCCTATCGCCGCATGGTCGGCAATGACGAGCGCATTCTCGTGGCTCATATAAACCCGAGATCATACCTGTGCACATGGGACGATCACCTGATCCAGGCCGATCGCCAGGGGCCGGTCGCGGTCTCTCCCGTAGGCGAGCTTTCCGGCTTCGCCGTCGCTGCCGCACGCGAGCCGAGATTGCGAAACGGCGCCAACCTGGAGGCCGATGACAGCGCCTACTGGCAGGCCATCGCGCAATTCTACCCCACGCTGGACCAGGCGACGCGGCAGGAGGTCGGCTACAAGCTAATGAAGCGCCTGTGGCTGTGGTCGGCCTGGGCGCATGTCGCCGACCAAGCTGGCCGGGTGCGGCGGGCGCTTGCCTACACCACACGCGATTACTGGGATGTCGGAACGCTCAGCGCGTTGGACCCTCTCACCTCCTTGATACAGTCCATCGTGCCGACCCGGCCGTTCGGGGCGGCTCTGTACTACTCGGCCGCCATCGAGCGTGCCGTCGAACGGGCCGGCGCCGCCAGCCACGGTGCGGGCCTCTCGGTCGGTGGCTACCTGTCCGCGACGGACCTGCAGACCTTCATCGATGGCGGCGGTCCGGTCGGCTACTACGTCTCCGATGCAGCGCTCGGCAGCATCAAAGCCGGCACGAACAATGCACCTTCGGCATGGGCGGTGATCGGCGGCACCAGCTTGCTGCCGCCATCCGAGCTGCAGGCGCTCACTTCCATAGCGCCGGTCGTCAGCTCGCCCGGCGAGTTTGCCGCCTTGACCAACCAGCCGCTCAAGCTGTCCGCGGGTCTGGCCTGCTTCGGGTTCTATGACCAGAACGGGCGGCTGATCTTGGTCATCAGCAATCCTTCGACCGGGCCCATGGCTGACAGCGCATCCGGCACGGTGACCTTGGCCGATCTGGGTATCGCACGAGCCCAGGTCTCGGACTTGTTCAAGGCAACCAGCACCGTCATCGACGCGCAAGCCGGCCTGATCACTCTGCCGGTTTCGCTGTCTCGCTGGGACACGCTCGTCCTTGCCGTGACGAAGCCCGATTGACGACGGGCTGACCTGACCGACGGTTCGACAAGGGTGGCCATGGGCCGCGACGGAGTCTTTGGGACTTCTCGCGACGATCAGGCCGTGCCCATTGGCACAGGCTGAGCGGCCTCCACGCTGCGCTGCGGGCGTCCACGCCTGAACCAGGCCAGCATAGGCCGTTCCAAACGCTGGTTGAGCAGTCTGCCGGCGAGCCCGCTTGCCAGTATCGAGGCGCCGACTTCGATGAACAGCAGCGCACCGCGCGACACAGGCAGGTGTCGGAACCCATGAGCCAGCGCCGGAACGATGAACGGGTGTACCAGGTAGATGGCGTAGGAGGCATCACCGAGCTCAAGAGCGAGGACCGGGATATACGGCCCCAGTACAGGCTCCAGCATCGTCGCGCCCAACACGATCGCGGCCGCCGGAAGGCCCCAAACCAACCCGCGTGCAGCACCCGCGTCAGGCAAGGTCGGTAGCAGGCAGCAACCACCGACCAAAAGACACCAGGCCCAGGCAGGCGAGACGCGACGGCCTGACATGTGGATCTGGGCCACCACGATCCCGAAGCAGAACTCCAGCACCAGGCTGTTGGCGAGCGACGTCACGGCCGGCCAGCTGTCAAGGCGAAAGAAACCGAGCAGCGCCAGCGGCAGCAGGATCGGCAGGAGCAGCTTGAGCGGTGCAATCCGCCAGGCGAGGGCGGCTGCGAACAGGACGTAGAACAGCATTTCGAAGTTGAGGGTCCAGCCCACCGTGAGCACAGGCCGCAGCAGGCCTGCCCTGTCGTAAGACGGGACGAACAGGTACGACGCTGCGGTGTTCCAGACACCGGGCTGGATATGCGGCGCGAGCGCTGGCGCGAGGAGCACCATGGCCAGCATGCACGTGGTCAGCAGCCAGTACAGAGGGACGATCCGTTGCAACCGCCGCATGAGAAACAGGCGCCAGCCAAGCGGGCCGCCTGCCAGGCTGCGCGAGGCGATAGCGATGACGAAGCCGCTGATGACGAAAAACAGATCGACCCCGGCAGACCCGTTCGGCCAGGCGGCCGTCGCGTGTCGTGGATCCAGCAATCGTTGCCACGCTTCCAAGGCATGGAAGGCCACGACCATCAAGGCCGCCAGGGCTCGCAGAACCTGGATCGTCGGGAAGTCCGGTCGCCCGGTGCGCAGAGAAGCAAGGGTCGCGGTTCCCATTGCTTGGCATAGCATGGCGCAGGCGGACACTACAGGTCTTTCGGACGCGGAACATCGTGAGCCGGCGACCATGCTGGACTGTCCTGGCGCCGGCGGTGAACAGGCTCGCTCCCTTCGGACACGCCGACTTTTCAGGTTCAGCGGGAAAGTCTGCAACCGTCGATGGCAGCATGCAGAGCCCGCCATGACTCAAAGGACTATTTGATCCTGCGAATCCTGGCCGTCGGGATCACCACAATCGTTGACTTTGTCGACGATATCTTGCCATGTAGAACTTGGTTTGGCGCAGCTTCTCCGGATTGATCTTCCGAGCAGACTTGCGCTGGATCGCGCCGTGCAGTGGCTCCTCGTCCTTTCATGTCCGGTCGGCAACGTCTTCTGACAGAAGGGTGTTTGTCGTGTCGGCGTGTCAAGCGGCTGGTTGAAGAAGAAAGCTCCCATGGGACGCGCTCCCCGGGGAGGCTGTCGATACCGTATACTGGTGAGAGGGTGCGTATCGCGTCCATGACTTCGCTTTCGAGCTCGCTCGCACACCTGCACGCGCAACTGGACCTACCGCACGGTGGCGACCTGTTGCATGTCGGAGCGAAAGTGCCGACCGTCCTTCTCACCACGACGGTATGGTGGGCGTTTGCTGCACGCATGGCCGCGCGGTTCAACAAACTGGGGTTTCGCGTCGAGGCGGTTTGCCCGGTCGGACATCCGCTTTACAAGACCCGGGGCGTGCACCGGCTGCATCGTTATTCTGCAGTGCGTCCCATCGGTTCGCTTGGCAAGGCGATCGGGACAGCGAGACCCGATCTGGTGGTGCCGTGCGACGACCGGGCGCTGTCGCATCTCCACTGCCTCTACGAACGGTCCGATACACATCGGCGCGATATTCTCGAGCGTTCCCTGGGCTCTCCCGCGAGCTTCCCGATCGTGGACAGCCGGGTCGAACTCATACGCTGTGCGCGATCGGCCGGGCTGCGTGCGCCTGAGACGTTGGAGGTCAACTCGGCCGCGTCTGCCGGCGTTGCGTTCGAAGCGCTGGGCGCGGCGGCTGTGATGAAGGTGGACGGGACCTGGGGCGGTCTGGGTGTGGTGGTCGTTCGAAGCGCCGCCCAGGCCGAGGCAGCCTTCGAAAAGCTGTCGCGGCCGTTGCCGGTCGTGCGCGCCCTCAAACGCTTGCTTGTCGACCGCGACGCGTTTCACGTGCTGCCTTGTCTTTCCCGTGCCGTGCCGCGCGTCAGTTTGCAACGGTACGTCGAGGGTCATCCGGCAAACTGCGTGGTGTCCTGCAGGCGAGGGCGTGTGCTGGGCGGCATATACGTCAACGTCCTCAAGGCAAGAACCGAAGTCGGTGCGTCCACCGTGGTGCAGGTCACCGACAACGCCGAGATGCGCGACATGGCGGAGCAACTCGTCGGGCAGCTCGGCCTGTCGGGGTTTTGCGGCCTGGATTTCATCGTGGAATCCGCCACCGGCCGGGCACATCTCATCGAGTTGAACGGCAGAAGCACGCCGCTGGCATCCTTGGCCCTGGGGGTGGGATGCGATCCCATGTCGGCTTTGGCAGGCACGATGACCGGCCTCGCCGTGTCGAGCGAACCGTCGACGGTCAACAAGACGATCGCGTTGTTCCCCCAGGCCTGGCGGCAGGACCCGACCATGCCGGCCCTGCACGAAGCCTTCCATGACGTCCCCTGGGACGATCCGCGCTTGCTGGCCGAACTGGTGCGTCTGCCGTGGCCCGACCGTGGATTGCTGGCGCGTATGCTCGCCCGCTGGAGGGCCAAGCATGTCGGCATGGTGGACGCCGGCCCCAAGCACGCCGCTCTCTCCCGGCGGCCGCTTGAACAGACGGCCAGCACCTTTCTCTGATCGCCGTGGCGTCGCTTACCGCAAAGCTGCAGGCAGGTACGCCACTGTCCGGGAAAACACGGCCACCACGAGCAGCACGAGGCAGAGATAGGCCAGCATTCCTGCCGCGAAGCCGACGGAATGGGCCAACGGACCAGCCAGCAGCGCGGTGGCAAGCACAAGAGGAAAGGCGATCCACTGGTGCAGAAGATAGATGAAATACGTGTCCCACCTCCGGGCTGCGCCAGCCGTCCAGTGCAGGCGGGTCAGATGGATCGACATCCAGCCCAACAGGATCGCAAGCCCGGGCGCGAACACGCAGCTGGCGACGAAATGCGTCGGCGAAAACCAGCTCAACACGTTGCCGGCCACGAAAGCGGCCGCGCCGATCGCCAAAGCCGTGGGCGAGCGCAGCCAACGCGCGATGTGCGCCCGGCCGCCATCGCTGCGCAGACGAAGGCCCACCCAGATCGCAAGGTTGAAGTCGAAGCATTCGTGCAGCGCCACGAAGTACCAGCCGTGCTCGGGCAGCAGGCCGAAATGGGTGAGCTCGTACGCCGACAGTGAGATGACGAACGCCGCCGCCAGCACGGGAGCAGCACCCAGGCGGTCGAACAACCAGACGAGGCCTGGAAACAGCAGGTAGGCGAACAGGATCGGCGGCAAGAACCACCAGGCCGGCGAGAAGAAGTCGATGATGCCGAGAAACTGCCGCGGGTCGATCAGGACCAGGTGCTTGGCCAGTTCGATGCCCAGCGGATCGGGCAGGTTCTTGACGGTGAGCTTGGCGGCGAGATGACCGAGCATGCCCGGACGCCCGCTGCCGACCTGCCTGAGCATTTCGGCTGCGAGTATCAGCGGAAAGCAGGCCAGGTAGTACGGCACGAGAATGCGTCGGTATCGCCGCGCATACCAGGGCCGCAGAGCCGTGCCGCGACGGTAGCTGAGCGCCAGGCCGATGCCGCTCAGCATCACGAACACGTTCACCGCCTCCCAGCCATAGCCGAAAACAAGGCCGATCAGGTTGTTGCAGAACGACGCTGCCGACAAACCCGTCTGGTCGGTCAGCAAGTAACCGATCTGGTGCAATCCCCTGCCCACGTCCTCGTATCCTGGCGACCAGGTCAGTCCGAAGCTGCCGTTCTCCTGGCACGTTCTCAGCCAGTGAAAGCCCAGGATCTCGACCATGGTGAGCAGCCGCATGGCATCCAGCCAGGCGAGCCTGTCGGCGGGCGTGGAGCCGGGCTGGCCTGGCGTGCCATCCACAGGGCCACGGCGCTGCCTCGTCGTTGAGACTTCGCTCGCGGCCGGGGCCGTTCGTGCCAATGCCAACGGCGTGGCAGCCCCCATGCTCGGCGGCGGTGTCATGCCCGCGCTCGCCGGGGCCGGCCGCGAAACGTCCTCACGCGGGCACGCAGGCGAGCTGCATCAGCTCCGACTTCCGCACCTTGCCGGAGAGTGTCATCGGCAAGGCGGGCAGCAGCACCAGCCGGCTCGGGCGCTTGTAGGAGGCCAGATGCTCAGCCGCGTGACGCATCAGCCTCTCCGCGGTCACGTCCCGACCGGGAAGCGGTTCGACGAACGCGATCAGTTGCTCCTCGCCGCCATCGCTGTGCCCGACGACCGCGCAGGCCCTGACGCCCGGATGCGTTACCAGCACGGCCTCGATCTCAGCCGGATAGACGTTGAACCCGAAGCGGATCACCATCTCCTTGGTGCGGCCGACGATGAACAGATGTCCGTCCTCGACGCGCGCGAGGTCGCCGGTGTTGAACCAGCCGTCCCGATCCAACAGGCGCGCGGTCTCCTCCTCCGCGCGGAAGTAGCCGAGCATGATGTTTGGCCCCCGCACGTGCAGTTCGCCGGTGTCGCGCGCCGCCAGGCCGGAGGCCGGGTCGACCAGGCGCGCCTGCATCCCCGGCAGCAGACGGCCGACCGAGCAGTCGGACCGCGGCGCCTCGGGGCGTGTCTGGGCGATGGTGGGCGCGCATTCGGTAATGCCGTAGCCATGATGCAGGGTCAGCCCGAACAGGGCTTCGGCGCGCACCTTGGTGGCCTGGTCCAGCGGCGCGCCGGAGACCGACACGATACGCAGCCGCGGTGTCGAGGGCGCGGGCCGCGTCCGCGCATGGTCCAGCAGGAACGTCAGCAGCGCCGGCGTGCCGAGCAGGATGGTGACGCCGTCCTCCGCCAACGCGCGGAACAGTTCGCGCGGCCGGAACTGTGAAGCAAGCTGCACCGTGGCGCCATGCAACAGGCCGCCCAGCAGGATCACCGCAAGCCCCACGATATGCGAAAGCGGCAGCACGAGGTAAAGCCGGTCGGCCGGCCCCAGCGTCCGTACCGCACCCGACGCGGCTGCCATGAACAACAGGTTGCGGTGCGTCAGCATCACGCCCTTCGGCGTGCCGGAACTGCCGGACGTGTAGATCAGGACGGCCACGCGTCCGTTGGCTGCCGCCACCTGATCGCCGCCGCCGATCCGTTCGAGGCCGATCCTGCCCACGCCCGGCACGTCGATCAGGTCCGCGCCGTAACGCGCGGCATGCGCGCGCACCTGCGGCGCTTCGTCCAGGCAGTACACCGCCATGAACGCGTCGGCATGATCGCGTATGCCGTCGAGCTCCGCCTGCGCCATCCTGGGATTGAGCGGCACGGCCCAGGCCCCCGCTGCCAGCACGGCCAACAGCATGGCCACCGTCGCGCGGCGGTTCTCGCCCAGCAGCAGCACCCGCATGCCGCTGCCGAGCCCGTTTTCTGCCAATACGGCCATCGCTGCGTCCACGCCGGCGGCAAGGTCCGCGTATGTCCAGCGACCAGTCTCGTCGGTGACGGCCAACCGGTGCGGCCCCTCCCGCACCGATGCCGCCAGCATCTCGGAAATGCTGTCCGGCAAGGTCCGCAGCAGCGCCGCGGCATCGCCCCCGTCCAGCGTGGGACACGGCATCATGCGCACTGGCCGGCGGGCCAGCCGGTGGCCGCTGGCAGCGCGGTCCGATCGGGCATCGCTGCCGAGCCGGCCTCGTCCGCTGCTGCCGCCAGGCAGGCGGACAGTTCGGCCGCGAGCGATGCCGAGCCCAGGCGGACGAGACGCTGGTGGCCGCCCGGCACGCGCCTGACTGTGACGCGCAGGCAATGACGTCGCCAGACCAGCCTTGGCGAGAACGGCAGGAAATCCTCCTGCTCCGCCTTGACGATCGTCAACGGCCCGGGAAGGTAGCCGGGTGCATAGGCGCGGAACGCGCGATGGCAGGCGCGTGTCACCTGTGCCAAGGCCGGCAGCGCCGTTTCGGCCGTGTCGGGCGGCGCATAACGCTGCGCCGAGGCTGCCATGCGCGTCGCAAACCCCGCTCGCCCGACATCGAGGGGCGACCGCACGGCCCGCAACAGGGCACCCGCCAGGTAGGCGGGAACCGAGGCCTTCGGCAGCGCCCGGATGCGACGGACGTAATAGTCGAGCAGCCGCCGAACGGCTCCGCCCGAGAGATAGGTCGGCAGCAGCGAACGCAGCGCGTACAGGCGGGCGTCCATCGGCCAGCGCTGCGGATGCGAGAAGCTGTCCAGCAGGATGAGCGGTTCGACGACGCAGCCCTGCTCGTGCAGCCTGCACGCCATCTCGAAGGCCACCAGGCCGCCGAAGGAGTAGCCGGCGAAGGCATAGGGGCCGCAGGGCTGGATGGCGCGAACCGCGTCGAGGTACAGCGCCGCCATCGACTCGACCGTTTCCAAGGGGGTTTGCGTGCCGTCCAGTCCCTGCGGTTCGATGCCATAGACGGCGCGGCCGTCTTCCAGGCGCGACGCCATGTCGCGGAACGTCAGCGCCAGCCCGCCCATGCCATGCACCACAAAGAGCGGGGGCAGGGTGCAGCCGGCACGCGCCGGCCGCAACGCCACCACGCAGGAGCGCTGGCCGACAACCGCGCCCTCATCCAGAAGTGCAGCCAGGCTGCCGACGGTGGATGCGTCGTAGATGGCGGTGATCGGCAGCTCGATGCCCGTCAGGCGACGCAGCGTCAGGAACAGTTCGACCGCCAGGATCGAGTCCCCGCCGAGGTCGAAGAAGTCGCCATCGCCGCCATCGTCGCGCGCCAGCACGGTGCAAAACGCCATCCGAACGACAGGCAAGAACCGGCTGCCCGTCGCCGGGCGGGAGTCGAGGGCGGGGGTTTCAGGCCACACGGTCACGAACCCTCATCAGCCAGTTGCCGACGACGCCGGCCGCCATCTGCCGCCAGGCGGGCGTTCCCGCCTGCTCCGTCGCCGGGAAAGCCTCGATGGCCCGTGTCGGCAGGCCGGCCAGCGCCAGCCGACGCACCATGGCAAGACGGCGAGCCGTCGCCGGCGCCATGTCCTGGCACGGCAGGTCCGGATAGTCCGCGCGCTCGCCCCGCAGGAACTGCCCGATGTCGCGCCGATACTGCTTCATCAGCGTGTCCTCGTCGTATTCGGGGTGCCCGTTGAAAAAAAGCCAGGCGTCCTCGTCGGGTGACGCGAACATGTCCACCCCCGCCTGCGCCGAACGCGTGAGAACCACGTAGCCGGCTTGGACGAGGGCTCTCTCGTCGAGCTCGTGCCAGCGCGAGTGCGGCATGCAGGGGTTCGGCCCCAATTTGGGCAACAGCCAGTGGTTTGCCGCCGCGCTGATCGGGTAGATGCCGGTGCATTTGCGCACCAGCCGGCGCCGCTCGATGCCTGATGCGTGCAACACGGCGGCATGGGCGGCCAGGCAGGACAGTATCGTCGGCAAGCGCGCGGCGCGTGCCCAGTCCAGCACCGCCACCAGCGATCGCCAGTAAGGCTCGTCCTTCAGGCTGGCGGAGCCGGGTTCTGCGCCGCTGACGATGAGACCGTCGGGCGGCACGCAGCGCAGCATGTCCATCGAGAGGTGGGAGTGGCTGTGGCGCAGGCAGGCGATCGGGTCGGGATGGATTTCCGGCAGGGCATAGCTGCGCAGGATGACGGCCGGCCCCGGCGACGCGTTGTTCAACAGCCGTGCGAACTGGCGCTCGGTCGTGCGGAACGCCGCCTCGGACGCGTTGTTCAGCAATCCTATGACCAGCGGCCGGTCATGCCCGGCCTCGATGTCGTGACGTGGCCACAGCCTGATGGGCGCGAGCACGTTCACTGTGCGAACGCGTCTTCGAGCAGTTGCACGGCCGGCGTCGCGGCCGAGTGCCGCAGCGCCTGGTCGAGATCCGCCAGGATGTCATCGATGTGTTCGAGTCCGATGGCCAGCCGGATCATCTCCGGCGCCACCCCGGCCCGTGCGAGTTCCTGCCCCGACAGCTGCCGGTGTGTGGTCGACGCAGGATGCGTGGCCAGCGACTTCGCGTCGCCCATGTTCACCAGCCGCTTGAACATGCGCAGCGAATCGAGGAAGCGCTTGCCGGCCTCCCAACCACCGATCACGCCGAAGGTCAGCAGCGCCGGCGCCTGGCCGCCGAGATACGCCACAAGCCGCTCGTTGTGCACCGAATCGGCGAAGCCCGCGTAGTTCACCCACGCGACATGCCGGTGCCCGCGCAGGAAAACCGCAACCGCCCGCGCGTTGCTCACATGCCGCTCGATCCGCAACGGCAACGTCTCCAGACCCTGCAGGATGAGAAAGGCGTTGAACGGCGACAGCGTCGCCCCCGTGTTGCGCTGCCCCACGGTACGGCAGCGCGCGACGAAAGCCGCGCGGCCGAATTGCTCGGTATAGACCACGTTGTGGTAGGCGGGCTCTGGCTGGACCAGCATCGCGAAGCGATCGCCCTGGCTCGCCCAGTCGAAGTTGCCGGCATCCACGATGGCGCCGCCGAGCGACGTCCCGTGGCCGCCGATGAACTTGGTCAGCGAATGCACCACCACGTCGGCGCCGAACTCGATGGGGCGCAACAGGATGGGGGTGGCGACCGTGTTGTCCACGATCAGCGGAACGCCGCCGGCATGGGCCACGCGTGCCAGGGTCGCGAGGTCGGCGATGGTGCCGGCCGGGTTGCCGACGCTTTCGCAGTAGACGCAGCGTGTCCGCTCGTCGATCAGCCTGGCCACGTCATTCGCCCGGTCGGAATCGGCGAAGCGCACCTGCACCCCGCGCGCGCGCATCACATGGGCCAGCAGGGTGTAAGTGGCGCCGTAGAGTTCCGGCAGGGAGACGATGTTGTCGCCGGACTGCACGAGGCAGTCCAGCGCGTAGTGGATCGCCGCCGCGCCGGAACTTGTCGTCAACGCCCCCACGCCGCCCTCGAGGGCCGTCAGGCGCGCCTCGAGCACCGCGGAAGTCGGATTGCCGATCCGGGTATAGATGTTGCCCGGAACGTCGAGGTTGAACAGCGCCGCGCCGTGGTCGGCGCTGTCGAAGGTGAAGGCGGCGGTCTGGTAGATCGGCACCGCGCAGGCGTGGGTTTCGGGATCGCCGCTCCAGCCTTCGTGCAGGACGATCGTCTCCGCCCTCATGCGAGGTCGCCGGCCATGGCGTCGGCCGGGATGGCGACGGTGGACGGCGCCCGGTAGCCGGCCACGCTGGTACGGCTCTGCCGGGCCAGGAAGCGCGACAGTCGGCTCGCCGAGAAATCGGCGCCGAAGGCAAACCGCACGAGCGGACCGAAATCATGCACCGAGGCCAGGCCGATGAAATGCAGTCCGGGCGACGATGATTCGAATTGGGACGACAGCGCCGGGGCGCCGGCCACGGTTCGCAGGCATCGCAGCTCGGGCGAGAGAAACGTCAGGCGCTGCAGGTCCGGACGGTAGCCGGTGGCCGCAACGACGTGGTCCACGACATGGCGGCTGGTTTGCCCCGATGCGTGCAGCAGATCCAGCGCCACGCTCTCGCCGGCCCGATGGGCTGCCACCACGCTGGTGCCGGACCGCAGGTCGACCCGTTGCTCGATGCTCTCCCTGGTCCACCAGCCGCCGGCGGGGCCGAGATGGCGCTTGTTCACCAGCAGACGAAAGGCCTCCGGCATGCGGTGGAACACCAGCGGCGCGTCCGTGGCCATGCGTGAACGCCACCCCGGTCCCAGACCCGATTGCGGCGCCGCCAGGCTCTCCGCCAGGCTCCTCGGCCGGCCGGAGGGCGGCTGCAAGAAGTTCACGCGTGGCGCGCGCGCGATCATGCTGACCTGCGCCCCCGCTTCTGCGGCAAGGGCCGCGTAATCGGTGGCCGACGCACCCGCACCGACCACCGCCAGCCGCCGGCCGGCAAAGCGCGCCGGGTCCGGAAAGCGCGAGGCATGGCCGCAGAGGGAGGGCGGCAGGCTGCGCAGCGTCTCGGGGAGATGCGCGAAATGGGTGATGCCGGCCGCCACCACGACGCGGGTGGCCCGGCATTGCTCGCCGCCCTCGATCTCGACGGCGTAGCCGCCCGGCGCGCGTTGCACGCCCACCACCTGGCGTTTCTCGAGCTGCGGCACGAGGCCGCGCTGGAAGGCTTCGCCATAGGCTGTGAAGACGTCCAGCTTCACCGGCAGTCCGGCGGCCCGGTATGGAATGCCGCGCGCGGCGCAATAGGTTTGCAAGGTCAGCCCGGCGCCGCCTCCGTAGAGGTCGGAGGCAAAGCCTTCCGATTTCAGGTTCATCCCCGCGGGCATGGCCGTGCGCCAGGTATGCATCGGCGTTCCGAAGATGCGGTGGTTCACGCCGCGTTCCCGCAGCATCGCCGCCAGCGACAACCCGAAAGGCCCTGCTCCGATAATGATCACGTCGGTCTTCATGAAATCCTGCCTGTCTTCGAAAGGGTCTTCGCGTTCAAAAGGCCTGCGGATCGTGCAGGACGCAGAGTGCGGTTCGCATCAGGATCCGCAGGTCGAGCAGCATCGACCAGTTCGCGACGTAGAACAGGTCGTGCTGCACGCGCTGGACGACCGAAGCGGCGTCGGGGGTTTCGCCACGATAACCGTTGACCTGCGCCCAACCGGTGATGCCCGGCCGGACGCGATGACGGCTGGCGTAATCGGTCACGATGTCCTGGAACAACCGCCCGTCGGCCGTGGTGTTCGGCGCGTGCGGCCGGGGGCCCACCAGCGACATGTCGCCACGCAGGACGTTCAGCAGTTGCGGACACTCGTCGAGGCTGGTCCGGCGCAGCCATCCGCCGACCCGCGTCACGCGATGGTCGCCGCGCACGGTCTGCTGGAACGCGGCGGCCTGGCCCTCCAGAGGCGGGCGATGATGCATGGTGCGGAACTTCAGGCAGGTGAACGGTCGATTGCCGAGGCCGGTCCGCTGCTGCCGGAACAGGACAGGACCGGCCGTTTCGCAACGGATCGCCACGGCAATCGCCGCCATGAACGGCAGCGCCAGCATCAGGAGCAGGAACGCGCCGACGCGGTCGAAGATGTCCTTCTGGGTCGTCTGCCAGCCGGAAAGCGGCCGCGCTACGACACCGAGTGCGAGGTCGCCCAGGCGCGCTCGGCCGTAGCCGGCGGCGTCGGCGGGTGCCGCCACGCAGAGAGTGGTCGCGAGCCCGCCCAACGCGGACAGCGCCCGTGAGAGGCGATCGGCGTCGCTGCCCGGCACGCCGATCAGGACGGCATCGGGCACGCTGCCGTGGTCGAGGCTCAACAGGGCGCCGAGCCCGCCCGGCCAGGCTGACGCACCGAGTGGCTGGATGCGGTTGACGACGGTGTCGTCGTAGCAGCCGACGATGCTGACCGGCGGCACGGCACCGGCGCCGGGCAGCTGGACGGCAAGCATCCTTGTCTCCTCGGGCGTGCCGACGAGCGCCACGCACAATCTGAGATAGTCGTTGCGCGACCAGCGATCGGCGAAAAACCTTGCTGCAACGGAACGGAACAGGAGAAGGGCCGTGGAACTGAACAGCCACACCGCGGCGCCGAGCATCGCGTCTTCGGCGGTGTGATGGGTCGCGATGGCGGCCAGGACGAGCCCGGCCCCGCCTGCCGGTATGGCGAGCTGTGCCGAGCTGTGCACGCGGATGGTGCGGCGCAGTTCGGCGAGCGCACCGGTGTCGGGGCGACCCAGGACGGCAAGCGTGATCAGCGCCGGGACCGGACCGAGAGCGATGTCGCCGACGTGCCATGCGCCACCGGAAATCATGTGCAGTGCCAGCATGGACAGCAAGGCCGAAAGGATCATCAGGCCGGGGTCGGCTGCCACGACGAGCGCGCCGAACCGGGCCGGTGAGCAACGACGTGCCGCCTCTCTGTAGGTTGGGCTTGTCGAGACGAACCCGTCGAGACCGGGGGGTGCCAGGCAAGACGATGAATGGGACATCACCACGCCCTTTATTTCATAAACAAAGGACGCGCTGTAACGGCGTCGATCCCCTGCCGTAAGGAAAGTAGGCGTTATGACTGAAGCTGTCAAACTATAAACGCCCGGTAAACGCCCGGTCGAAGTGGTCAGGGCAGAACCCTTCCCTATTAGCAACTACGCACCTACGCAAATGCGTAGAAAACGCCGTCCGGTAACTGACGGATACACGCCGGCTGCTTGGCGATCCCGAGGTTGTTCATCTCGCGAGGACGACGCGACGCGCTGCAACTACTAGTTGTTACGGGTCCGTTAACGATTTTTATTGACGTTTGCTGCAAGTGCTAATAGCTCTCGGGAACAGGTTTCGAACGAGAGCCATGAAAAGCCAGACATCTGAGTCGCTCGATGCCAACCCCGACGCCGGTCCCTTCGGGAGCCTGGAGTGGGACGCAAGCGAAGTGCGACCGAAGCCGATGGCCGTTACTGTCAAGCTCGACATGACGCGCTATGAACAGATCAAGATCTATGGCCTGAAAACCCGCAAGAGCAACCAGGAAATCTTGGTGGCGGCGCTCGACCTGTTTCTCAAGGACAAGTCTTCGTAGGCGGAGTTCTTTCACCCTGTCCTGCGCCGGGCTGTCCGTTCCGCCGGACATGCCCGCAGACCATTACTCATAACAAACAAAACTGTATTTGCCAGAGCCTATCTTTAAATCCCGGATTGCCTTGTGCCGGGAGCGACAGGATGTGTTTCTGACACACGCCAATTTAGCCTAGGAAGCTGCGGACATGCGCGTTGCTGTGGTCCATGACTGGCTTTACACGATCGGCGGTGCCGAGCGCGTGCTGCGGTCCATCCTGCGTTGTTTTCCAGACGCGACGCTGTTCTCGCTGTTCGACATGCTGGGTCCGGACGACCGCCGCAAGCTCGGCTACGTCGACAGCCACACCTCGTTCCTGCAGAAATTCCCGCTCGTCAGGCGCAATCACCGCATGTGGTTGCCGCTGATGCCCCTGGCCGTCGAACAGTTCGACCTGCGCGGCTACGACCTGGTCATCTCCAGCAGCTATGCCGTCGCCAAGGGCGTATTGACCGGCCCGGACCAGCTGCACGTCAGCTACGTGCACTCGCCGATGCGCTACGCCTGGGATCTCCAGGCGCAATACCTGGAGGAAAGCCGGTTGAGTCGCGGCGTGGGCAGCTGGGTCACCCGGGCGATCCTGCACTTCATGCGTATCTGGGACGTCCGCACGGCGGCCGGTGTCGACCGTTACGTCGTCAACTCCCATTTTGTCGGCCGTCGCGTGCAGAAACTCTACGGGCGCGCCGCCGCCGTGATCCACCCGCCGGTTCGGGTGCCGCCGTGCCTGCCGAACGTGGCCAGGGAAGATTTCTTCCTGACGGCCTCGCGCCTCGTTCCCTACAAGAACGCGCGCGTCATCGTCGAGGCGTTCCGCGACCTGCCCGACCGGCGATTGGTGGTGGTGGGTGACGGCCCCGAACTGCCGCGGTTGCGCAAGCTGGCCGGTCCGAACGTGGAACTGCTCGGTTTCGTGGAGGATGCGCGCCTGCGCGACCTGATGCAGCGGGCGCGGGCTTTCGTGTTCGCCGCAGAGGAGGATTTCGGCATCATTGCGGTGGAAGCGCAGGCGGCCGGAACCCCGGTCATCGCCCTGGGCCGCGGCGGGGTGCGCGAGACGGTGGTGGCGAACGGGCCGTCGCCGACCGGCCTGTTCTTCGACACCGCCACGCCCGACGCGGTCGCCGGGGCGATCCGCATCTTCCTGCGCCGACAAGCCGATTTCACGGCGCAGGCCTGCCACGACAATGCGCGACGCTTCTCCGAGGCGCGGTTCGAAATGGAGTTCAAGGATTTCGTCATGGACGCGATGTCCGTGTTCGAGCTGAAAAAAACGGTCGCAGCCCCGCACCCCGGCATCGCGCAAGCCGTCTATGCGCCGGCACTCTGAGGAACGCACCATGACGCTGGCCACCACGATCGATCCCGATACGCTGGCTGACGGCCAGACCAGGCCCGCCATGCTCCGCGAGCCGGCAAGGGGCGGCGATCTCAGCCCTTTGCAGATCGCCTGGCAGCGCAAATGGATGCTCCTGATCCTGGCGGGCACCGCCGCGGCCCTGATGCTGGCCGCAACCAGGCTGATGACGCCGATCTACACCGCAGAGGCCGACCTGCGCATCGACGTGCCGCAGCCGCGGGTGGCCGACGTGAACACGACCTTCCTGCCTGTCGAGGCGCCGTCCCTCGAGGTGGTTCGTACCTACCTCGCGGCACTTGGCTCGCCGGTGCTCGCCCGCGACGCCGCGGTGGCGATGAACCTGGTCGGCTTGCCCGCCTTCCAGAAATGTCCCAAGCCGTTCCTGGCAGCACTGCTGGGCAGGCTGGGCGGCGCGGCCCCGGCCGCCCCTGCCTGCGCCGCCTCGC
Organism: uncultured Acetobacteraceae bacterium; assembly: GCA_964244615.1. Lineage (GTDB taxonomy): Bacteria > Pseudomonadota > Alphaproteobacteria > Acetobacterales > Acetobacteraceae > BOG-908. The sequence continues at coordinate 38,027 of CAXTJP010000001.1, read as the reverse complement.
CCGAGATCGCCGGCAAGGCGCTGCAGCGGGACATCACCGTCGGCACGGACCGATCGTCGTTCATCATACAGGTCCAGGCGAGCGCCGCGTCTGCGGATCTGGCGGCACGGCTGGCCAACGGCTTCGCCGCCGCCTTCGTCGCCCGCGAACATGCGTTCCGCAGCGGCGTGAGCGAGGAGGCCGAAGCGGGGCTCGGGCGTGACGTCGCGGATATTCGCGCGCGGATGCTGGCGGCCGACGCAGGCATCGAACATTACCGGCAGTCGCACGGCCTGGTCGGGCTTCGCACGCACGAGATGGGCGGCGGCCCGAGCACGGTGGCCGAGGCGCAGCTGGAACAGCGCAGCCAGGATCTGAGCTCGGTCACTGCCCTGCTGGCGGAGCGACGCAGCACCTTGCAACTGGTGCGCGCGGCCGTCGCGTCCGGCCGGCTGGAGGCGATGGCGCCGGCGCTGAGTTCCACCGTGATCCAGCAATTGCTGGTGCGGCACGGCGAACTGGCCGCCAACGTCGCCGAGCTGCGCGCCAACTACGGCAGCGCCTTTCCGGGCGTCGCGGCGGCCGAGGCGGCCCTGGCGCGCAACGCGCAGCAGACGCGCGCGGAGGCGTTGAAGTTGGTCTCCAGCGTGGCGGGGGAGGTCTCGGCCCTGGAAGCGCGCCGGGCCGCCATCGCGGCGGACGTGGCCGTCCTGCAATCGGGCGTCGCCACACAGAGCAGCAACACCGTCAGCCTGGCCGAGTTGGAGAACGAGGCGCAGTCCGACCGCACGCTGTACGAAAACCTGTTCCTGCGACAGAAGCAGGTGGCCGCCGAACGCCGCCTGCAACCGCCTGCGGTGGCCATCGCCGTCGAGGCCGTGCCGCCGGACTTCCCGGCTTTCCCGAAGACACGGCTGATGGTGGCCGGCGCCTTCCTGGGATCCCTGGGCTTGGCCACCGGACTGGCCTTCGCCCTGCACATGGGCTCGCGCGGCTTTCGCGACGCCAGCCAGGTCGAAGACGAGATCGGTCTGCCGGTCATCGGCCTCCACCCGATGACACGGCGCGTGTCGCCGCAGGACGTGATCGTGGACCACCCGCTCAGTGTCGAGGCGGAGGCCGTGCAAGGCACCCTGGCCACCCTGCTGGGCGACCGCACCGCGCGGTCGGGGGTCGGGAAGGTGGTGCTGATAACCTCGGCCCTGCCGCGGGAGGGCAAGTCCAGCCTGTCGGTGGCGCTTGGACGCTCGGCCATGCGATCCGGGTTCTCCGGCATAGTCCTGGACTGCGACGTGCGCCGCCCGTCGATCCGCACCTTGATCGATCCCGCGATCCCGCGCGCCACGGCGCCCTCAAGGGCGACCGTCACGGAGGGCGGCCTTGCGATGAGCGTGGAGGACATCGCGCTCTCGGCGGGCGTCGACGCGCGGTCGGGCCTGCGCCACATCTGCCTGGCCGATTTCATCGGCAGCCCGCAAGGCCTGCTGGGCTGGCCCGCCCTGACGACGCTGCTGACGCATCTGCGGGAGAACTACGACCTGATCGTCCTCGATACCCCGCCGGTGCTGGCGGTGGCCGACGCCATCAAGCTCGGCCACTTCGCCGACCAGGTCGTGCTGATGGCCAGCTGGCCGGCCACGCCCCGAAACGCGGTCGTCGCCGCCGTGCGGGCGTTGCGCCGCGCGCAGGTGCAGGTCACCGGCATCGTGCTGGGCCGTGTCGATCTGCGCCGCTACGCCCGCATGGTGGGGGAGGACGGCTTCTACACACGCAGCTACCGCGACTATCACGTCGCGATCGCCGGTCCGGTCTGACGGGATGACAGACGTCCTCGACGGGTGCCGGGCCGCGTTCCGGGGCAGGGCCCGCGCGCCCTGCCTGCGGCAGTCCTTCGGCGTCGCCTGATGGGTCGGGCCACGTTCCTGGCAGAACACGGCAGGGCCGCTTCCATGGCACACGTGGCGGGGCTGAGAGCCGTGGCGCTGGCGGTCAATATCGGCACCAGCCTGCTGACCGCCTCCCTGCTCGGCCCGAGCGGGCGCGGCGAGCTGTCGGCCCTGGTGCTGGCACCCACGTTTCTCGGCGGTGTCGCCTCGCTCGGCCTGCACGCGTCGCTGATCTACAACCTGAAGGCGCATCCGGCCGAGGCGCGAGCCTCGCTCGGCAACGGCATCCTGCTGACCTTCTGCCTGGGTGTGCTGGGGGCGCTCGCCGGCTGGGTGCTCGAACCGTACTGGCTGTCGCACTACAGCCGCCACACGGTGCAGGTGGGCCGGCTGTTGCTGCTGGTCACGCCGCTGATCGTGGTGCAGTGGTCGCTGACTGGAGCGGCCGAAGTGCAGGGCTGGTTCGGGTTGGGCAACCGCCTGCTCTACATGCAGAGCCTGCTGACCCTGGCGGCCCTGGGCCTGCTGGCGTGGCAGCATCTGCTGACCCCGGTCACCGCGGCGCTGGCCTATGTCCTGCCGATGGTGCCCGCCTTTGCGACCATCTTCGTGATCGTGCTGGTGCGGCTGCGCCCGCTGTTCCGGCCCAGCCGGGCGCATGTGGCCAAGCTGCTGCATTTCGGCGTGCGGTTCTGCGGCATCGACCTGCTGGCCACCGTCGCCGGCACGCTGGACCAGACCGTGATCGTGGCCTTCCTGTCGCCGCACACGGTCGGCAACTACGTGGTCGCCGTCAGCTCGGCACGCGTGCTGACGGTGGTGCAGACCGGCATCATCACCGTGCTGTTCCCCAGCATCGCCGCCGGCAGCGCCGCCGATGTCAGCGGCACGGTGGCCGGCACGTTCCGGATCGCGACCATGCTCAACGCCGGGCTGGCCGCCGGGCTGGCTCTGGTTGGCCCCACCCTGCTGATGCTGGCCTACGGCCCGCGTTTTCACGACTGCATCCTGCCGTTCCGGTTGCTGCTGGCCGGCATGGTGCTGGAGAACGGCGCGCGAATCCTCTACCAGTGGTATGCTGCCGCAGGCCGGCCGGGCATCGTGACCTTCTTCGAGGTCGGGGCGGTGACCACCTCCGTGCTGCTGATGCTTCTGCTGGTCCCGCTGATCGGCCCGGCCGGCGCGGCCTGCGCCATGGTGGGAGCGTCCTGCTTCCGGCTGGGCGTCGCCGCTGCCGGGCTTCACCTGGTGCTGGACGGGCGCAAGCGTCCCCGCCTGCTGCCCGACCACCGCGACGTGCTCTCGGTGTGGACCGGCCTTTTCGGTCCTGGCGACCGCGTGCCGGCCGCACCGGCCGTGGTGGCCGGCCTGGAGACCGGCACGTGAACGCCGCACCGGCGACGCCGCGCACGCCGCCGGTGCGCATCGCCGTGCTGATCTGCACTTATCGCCGCCCGGACGCGCTGATCCCCTGCCTGGAGGCGTTGGCCCGGCAGACCCGCCTGCCGGACGACGTGATGCTGGTTGTCAGGCCGACGGACGTGGCCACCCACGCCGCGCTGGAAGCCCATCCCCGCCGCAACCTGCCCTGGCGGATCGTTCCATCCCCACGGGCCGGGCTGGTGGCCGCGCGCAATGCCGGCCTGCAGGCCTGCCAATCCGACATCGTCGCGTTCTGCGACGACGACACCTGCGCGCATCCGGAGTGGGTGGCACGCATCCTCAAACGTTTTGCAAGCGAGCCGACACTGGGCGGTGTCGGCGGCCGCGACCATTGCCATGACGGCACCAAGTTCGATCAAAGGCGACGCGTCACGGTCGGATACCTGCAGTGGTTCGGGCGCGCCATCGGCAACCATCACCTGGGCTTCGGCGCCCCGCGCCGCGTTCATTTCCTCAAAGGCGCCAACATGAGCTTCCAGATGGAGGCGATCGGCCCGTTGCGCTTCGATGACCGGTTGCGCGGGCAGGGCGCGCAGCCGCACGACGACCTGGCCTTCTCGTTGGCCGTGGCCCGTCGCGGCTGGGTGCTCGTCTACGACCCGCTGGTCACGCTCGATCACTACGCGTATCGCCAGGATCAGCCGCGGCCCTACGTGGCCACGCGCCGGTTGGACGACCCGCAAGCCTACGCCGATGCGTGCTACAACTACGTGCTGGCGATCTGGGGCAGCCTGTCGTTGTTCGGCCGGCTGGCGTCGCTGTTCTGGCTGCCGCTGGTCGGCATGCGGGTCTGCCCGGGCCTGTTGCAGGCGGTCCGGCTTACGCCGACCCAGGGCATCATATCCTGGCGCAAATTCGCCATCGCGCAGCGCTCGGTGATGCAGGCCTGCCGGCTTCTGATCGGGCCAGGTTCGCGCATCCCGCCAGTGCGCCTGAGCCAGCGGGAGCCGGGCTGATGCACCCTGCGCTCGACCTTCGCTCGATGGCAGGAAGCGGGCAAGAAACGGCCGTGACGGCGCCGAAACCCCGCCTGGCGGCGGCCACGTCGCGCCCCGGTCCCGCGCTCCGCGTGCTCGCCCTCGGCGTGAACTGGTTCCAGAGCGGCTCCGGCGGGCTCGACCGGGTGTTCCACGATCTGCTGCAGGCGCTGCCCGACGCGGGCATTGCCGTGGCCGGGCTGGTGCAAGGACCTGCCGACGTGGCCCTGCGCACGGGTGACCGGGTGACCGCGTTCGGCCGCCCCGGCGCGAGCCTTCCCGAGCGGCTGTGGCGTGCCCGGGCAGGCTTGCGGGCGGCGTTGCAGGCGCAGCAATACGACCTCGTGGCGGCGCATTTCGCCCTGTTCGTCCGCCCCGGGCTGGCATTGTTGCGCGACGTACCGTTCGTTTTCCACTTCCACGGCCCCTGGGCGGCGGAGTCGGCCGAGGAGGGCGGACACGCATTCGTCGTGGCCGCCAAGCGGCAGCTGGAGCGTGACGTCTACCGCCGGGCCGACCGCGTGGTGGTGCTGTCCCGCGCCTTCGGGGCGGTGGCGCACCAGGCCTACGGCGTGCCGGAGGACCGCATCCGCTACGCCCCGGGCAGCGTGGACACCGCCCGCTTCAACACGGACGCCAGCCGGGTGGAAGCGCGCATGCGCCTAGGCTGGCCCAACGACCGCAAAATCCTGGTCAGCGTCCGCCGCCTCGCGCGCCGCATGGGGCTGGACCGTCTGATCGAGGCGATGCCGGCCGTCATACGCGCCAACCCCGACGCCATGCTGATGATCGTCGGGCGCGGCCACATGGAGGCGGCGTTGCGCGCCCGTGTGGAAGCGCTGTCCCTGGGCGAGCACGTGCGTTTCCTGGGCTTCGTCGCCGACGCGCTCCTGCCGCTCGTCTATCGCGCGGCAGATCTCAACGTGATCCCGACGGCAGCCTTGGAGGGGTTCGGACTGACCGCGGTCGAGGCGCTGGCCTCGGGCACGCCGTCGCTCGTGACGCCCGTGGGCGCCCTGCCGGAAGTGGTCGGCGATCTCTCGCCCGCTCTCGTGTTTCGTGCCGCCACCGCCGCCGACATGGCCGACCGGCTGATCGCCGTAACCCGCGGGACCGTTCAGCTCCCCGACGAGCAGGCCTGCAGACGCTACGTGCTGTCACGCTACAGCGCGAGCGGCGCCGCGGCTGCAGTCGCCGGCATCTACCGCGAGGCAGCACGATGAGGTTTTTGCGCCGGTTCCACGAACCCTCCAGGCGCACGGGCGCGGCTTCACGCGTGCTGCTGGTCAATCATGCGGCGGAGTTCGGCGGCGCCGAGTACGGCCTGATCGACATCGCCAGGCATTATGGCCCCGAACGCTGCCACGTCGTCCTGTTTGCCGATGGTCCCGTCCGGCACCGACTGGAGGCCAGCGGCATCGGCGTGACCGTCATGGAGGGTGGAACGGGGGTGATGGGGATGCGGCGCGAGGCAGGCCGCCTGCGCGCGCTGCGCGCCGTGCCGGCGCTGGTCGGCATGGTGCTTCGGCTGGCCAGGATCAGCCGGGACTACGACGTGCTCTACCTCAACTCGCAAAAGGCTGCCATCGTCGGGCTGCTGGCCGCGCCGCTCGCGCGCCGTCGCGCCGTCTGGCACTTGCACGACATCCTGTCGGCCGAACATTTCGCCTGGGCGCAGCGCCGGTGCGTGGTGACGTTGGCCAATCGGTTCGCCACCAAGACCATCGCGATTTCCGGGGTGAGCCGCGACAGCCTGATCGCCTGCGGCGCCGACCCGAGACGGATCGCGGTCGTTCCAAACGGCATCGATACGTCGCGCTTCGAGCCTCTGGACGCAGAGGCCGCGCTGGCATTGCGGAACAAGCTCGGCCTGTCGGGCGTGACGCTCGTGGGCCTGTTCGGCCGCATCACGCCCTGGAAAGGCCAGCACGTGCTGATCCGCGCCCTGGCGGGTCTGCCCGGCGTTCACGCCATCATCGTCGGCGACGCCCTGTTCGGCGAGCAGGCCTACAAGGCAGGGCTGATCGAGCAGGCCAGGCAGCTTGGCGTGGCCGACCGGCTGCACTGGCTCGGCTTCCGCCACGACACGCCGCAACTGATGCAGATCGTCGACGTGGTGGTACACACCTCGGTCGCGCCCGAGCCGTTCGGCCGGGTGATCGTGGAAGGTGTCATGGCCGGCCGTCCGGTCGTGGCCAGCAACCACGGCGCCAGCGTCGAGCTGCTCGGCACGGATTATCGCTGGCTGGTGCCGGCCGACGATGCGGGCGCGCTGCTACGGGCCATCGATGACGTGCTGGCACTGCCGGCCGGCGAGCTGGCCCGGTGCACAGCGCTGGCGCGCGTGCGCGCCATGCGGCTGTTCACCCTGCCCCAGATGCTGCAGGGCATCGTGCGCGAAGTGGGATTGCCGGCGTGATCGCCGCGCGCGCGCGCCTCGGCGCACGGGTCGCGCCGGACGGCCATGCGATCCGTGACGAAATCCGTCTGGCACTGGCCTATCTCGGTCTCGTCGCCCTGGTGGTCGGCCTGTCTCTGGTAGGGGCCAGCGCCGTCGGCCGCATCCTCTACATGGGCGGCGCCGTTGCGTTCTGCGTCGTCACGCGCCGGCGCTCGCCATGGCTGCTGCTCAGCGCCACCCTGTGGTTCTGGCTGGGCACGGCCTTCGTGCGGCGTCTGCTGGAGTGGCACACGCCGTTTGTCGCGTCCGACCTGGTGCTGGGCACGCCGAACATCATGACGGCGTTCATCGCGCTCGACGTCGCCTCCCTGCGTGGGCTGTTCACCCGACGCGGCAGCGGCTACGGGCTGCTGCTGCTGGGCTGCGCGTTCTACGGGCTGACGGTCAGCTTCCTGCACGGCCAGGTACTTGGAGGCCTGTTCGCCGCGGCCGACTGGATCGGGCCGATATTCTACCTGTTCTACTTCATCGGCCATGCGGACCGCATCGAGGAAGCCGAGCCGCATGTGCGCGTCTTCCTCACCTTGAGCCTGCTCGTCATCGTGCCTTACACGCTCTATCAGTTTTTCGTCATGCCCAGCTGGGATGCGGACTGGATGGTCGGGTCCGGCATGGGCGCGGTCGGAAACCCGCTGCCGGAAGGCTCGCGCGTGTTCGGCCCGACCAACAGCCCGCAATTCCTGGCGGTGTGGCTGGGCACCTGCCTGGTCTTCCTGTCCTACTTTCGCAATACGCTGCTGTTGCTGCTGGCGCCGGTGCTGCTGACCGCTCTGGCCATCGCACAGGTGCGCTCCGTCTACGGTTCGACGGTGCTGGCACTTCTGGTCGGGGCGTTGCTGGGCCGCGGCGGCGTCGGGCGCCTGGCCACAATGGCGGGTTTCGCCGTCGTGGCGATCCTCGTCGGACTAGTCGTGCTCGACTCGAACGTCCTCGACCAACTTGGCACGCGTTTCTCATCGTTCGGCCACTTGTCCAACGACGGCAGCGCGCAGGTGCGCGCGGAGATCATAGGTCAGACGCCCATCATCATGGACCAGCATCCGTTCGGCATGGGCATAGGCGGCCAGGGCCGCGGGTTGGCGGCCGAGTCAACCAGTTCATACAACATCAATATCGATTTCGGCCCTCTCTCCGTCTACATCGCACTGGGCTGGCTCGTCGGCACCGTCTACATCGTCGGTTTGTTGCTGCTGCAGATGCGGGTGCTTCAACTGGCCAAGCGGTGGCAGTCTCCGATCGGCTGCATGATGGCTGCTGCTGCCCTGTGTCCCCTGGCGACATTTCCGTCCATCAACGTGCTGCAGTTCCCGGCCGTCGTGATGTGGATATGCTTCGGCTACGTCTTGGCCATCGACATCCGCAACACGGCCTTGGCGCGACCAGGGCCGGTGTCTTGGACACGCGCGCCAGCCGGTGCGTTGGGTGCCCCCGGATGACGCCGACCGAGGAGACGTGTCGTTTCGCGATCTGCATCTGCACGCGCAATCGTCCGGAGGACCTGCATCGGGCGCTGGTGTCGATCGCCGCTTCCACGGTTGCTGCGTCCTGCGTCGTCGTGTCCGACGACAGTACCGATGGGCGCACCCGTGCGATGATAACGGGCGATTATCCTCAGATCATCTTCGTAGAGGGACCGCGCCTCGGTCTGGGCGCCAATCGAAACAACGCCCTGGCCCACGCGACGGGCAGCCACGTCCTGTTCATCGACGACGACGTCATGCTGTCGGAGCACTTTCTCGAAGGCATCGCCGCCGAGGTGGCCAGGCTGGGGACGGCGGCTGACGCCACCATCCTGACCGGCGCGGAAATAAACCATGGACGGCGCGTCGTAGCCCACCGGCCGAGCTTTTTCGGCTACCAGGCCGTTGGCTACCGAGCGCAGGACGCCTACGAAACGATCGTGATCAATTCGGCGGTCTTTCCGATCGGCCTGTTCGGCCATGTGAAATTCGATCCGAGCCTCGTCTATGGCTGCGACGAGATGGACCTGACCGCACGTGCGATCCTGCTGCACGGCTTCCGGGTACGTTTCCTGCCCGACTTGGCGAACCTGCATTTCCCGTCCGAGGTGAACCGAGACTATTACGCGCCGTTCATGGAAGCCTCTCGGATCTACGTGCAATTCAAGCGGTTCTACTGGGTCGAACGCAAGCCGGCGAAAGCCGCGCTGTTTCTGCTGTTAGCCTATGCGCATATGTTGCTCCACTACCTGAAGACGCGTCGTCTGTCGGGTTTGCGGGCGTTCAGCAGAACGGTTTTCCTGTCGCTCTCCTACATAGCCGCCTGTTCCGGCAATCGCAGCCGATATGTCTGACCGGCCTCGGCTGCCGGCGGACCGCGGTCATTTCCGATCTCTCGATGCCCTGCGGGCTGTTGCTGCACTTCTCGTCGTCTTGTTCCACACGCAATCCATCTGCGGCAAGCGCTTCGGCATCGAAGTGTTCGGCGGGACTTTCGCCGTGGGGTATCGTGGCGTGGACTTGTTCTTCGTGCTGAGCGGCTTCGTCATCACCTACGCTCACGTCGCCGACTGGGGACAGCCCGGGCACCTGACATCCTACGCGATGGCACGCGCTGCGCGCTTATACCCCGCTGTCTTTGTCATGACGTTACTGGCGCTGGCGGTCTACAAGACAGGCTACCACTTCCCCGGCGTGGAGTCGTCCGGCAAGTCGACGCCGTGGAGCATCGCCGCCAGCTTCCTGCTGCTGCCGCAAGCAGCCGAGCCGCTCGTCAACGTGACATGGACACTCAAGTTCGAGGTGTTTTTCTACACCGTCTTCGGCTTGCTGATCCTGGATCGCCGGTGGATGGCGGGCCTGGTCCTCTGGCAGGTCACGATCGTGATCATGGCGCTCGGCGGCATACAGTTCGACCAACCCTGGGCACGCATCTGCTTCAATCCACTCTGCTGCGAGTTCGGCTTCGGTATGCTGGGCGCAATGCTCGTCCGGCACATTCGGGCTGGCGGACCGCCACGGCTGCTGCAAGCCGAGGCGCTACCACTCATCGGGCTGTCGGCCGGCGCGGCGCTGTTCGGTACCGCCTTTCTGACGCAAGCGTTTGCCACGATGGGCGGGCAGTCGCTGTCGGGCGTCGCTGTCTATGGCGGCGGTGCATGGTTGATCGTGACCGGCTGCGCGCTCCTGGAAAGCAGCGACAGGCTTGGCGCGCCGACCCTGTTGCTGCGACTCGGTCGCTCGTCCTACGCGATCTACCTTGTTCATTTCTCTGCGATAAACCTGCTGACTGTTCTGATAAGCCACCAGGGAGTATTGCCCCGCAATGACGAGACTTGCCTTGTTATCGCCCTGCTGGCGGTGTCGGCCGGCGTGGCGTTCGACCAACTGTTCGACAGGCGATGCCAACGACTGTTGCGTTCGTTGCGCAAATCTCTCGCAGTCGAGCCGCCCGTCGTGCGAAACAGCGCCGATGCTCTCACGTAGCCGTTCCACCAGGACTGGATCGTTTGGCCTCCGCGCCGGACCCTACCTTTGGCTGTGCGCACAGATCCTTCTGGCTGCACGTGCCCAGGCGAACCCGCTCGCCACGATCTTCTCCTTCGATGGCGAGCGTGGCGCCAGCCCGCGTTCGGCTCCCCTGGTCACCAGCCAGGGCGCCCTGGCCGGCACCACGCGGCAGGGCGGGCGGGCGCGGCAGGGCGCACTCTACGAGCTGGCACCGCCCGACGATGGCGGCGCGCATGCCCATCTGCTGCTGTTGCAAGGCACCAAGGATCGCCGCGGCAGCTTTCCCGAGGCGCCGCTCCTGGAACTGCCGGATGGGACCCTGGTCGGAACCACGACCACGGGCGGCCGTCTCGACCAGGGCACCGTTTTCGCGGAGGTTCCGGCCGGCGGCACGGACCTGCGCTCGGCCAGGTCCTGGACCGAGCATCTCGTCGCCTCGCTCGGTGGCGCGGACGGCAACCGTCCGGTCGGACGTCTCGCGGTAGACGCGACGGGGATGCTGTACGGCGCGGCCGCGAGTGGCGGCGCATACGGCAAGGGCTGCGTGTTCAGCCTGTCGCCGCCCGCAACCGGCAGCCTGCTGCGAAAGCTCGACGTGCTGCATGATTTTCGCGCCGGCGAGGGCGAGACGCCAAACGCGGGCCTGGCTGTGGGTGCGGGCGGCACGCTCTACGGCACGACATCGGTCGGCGGCCGGTACGGTTACGGAACGGTGTTCAGCCTGCATCCGTCCGCGCCGGGGCAACCCTGGATCATGACGGTCCTGCATGATTTCGCCGGCCCCGACGGGGCCTACCCGCAGGCGGACCTGATCCTCGATTTCGCAGGCGCGCTTTTCGGCAGTACGACGGCCGGTGGCCATGACGGCGACGGCACGGTGTTCCAGCTGCTGCCACCGAGCGGCGCACGCGGCTGGACGGAGGCGGTCCTGCACAGTTTCGTGCGCGCCGATAGCGGCGCCAGACCATCGGGCGCTCTGGTTTTGGACGGCAAAGGCGTGCTCTACGGCACGGCCGCGGGCGGCGGAGCGTGCGACGATTGTGGCACGGTCTTCGCTCTGGCGCCGACGGCGCAGCGTCGTTGGACGTTGCAGCTGCTGCACCGCTTCGACAGCGGCGGTGCCAAGGGACTGCAACCGGTGGGTCTGGCCATGGCACCCGATGGAACCCTCTACGGCGCGACCGCATTCGGCGGCGGCGCCGACGCGGGTACGATATTCAGGATCGCACCGTAAGGCGGTCCTGATCGCTTCCGGTTTGCGACGGCAAACGGCAGCGCCTCGTGTCCTAGACGAGGCCTTTCGCCTGTTCCGCCTGCCTGGCCGGTCCGGCCGGCGGGGCGGCCGGTCTGAGAAATTGCGTGATCGCCTCGGTCACCGGCGGCAGATCGATGGTGTGGTCGATCCCCGGCAACAGGCGCACCCTGGCCGGCACGCCGCAACTGCGCAACATGGCCGCATGGGCCTCGATCCCGGTCGGCGGCACCACGCTGTCCTGCATGCCGTGCAGCAGCAGCACAGGCGCCCGATTACTGAAATGCGAGATCAGGCCCGGGAGCATGCACAACCCGCCGGCATAGCTGATGATCGCGCGCGGCGGCACCGGTCGGCGCAGGCCTGCGAGCAGGGCGACGATCGCACCTTGGCTGTAGCCGAGCAGGACGAGGTTTCCGGGCGGGAGCTGCAGATGATCCATCTCCGCCTCTATCAGGCCGTCGAGATAGCACGCCGCCGCGTCGATGGCCGGCAGTTGTGCTCGGGCGGACGGGTTGGCGAGGCTGAACCACTGGCGCAGTTCGGCGTTCCGGCGCCCTGTCCACAGCTTGAGCCGGGACCCGTCATGGATGTGCGGCGCGTGCGGCGCGAACAGGGCGAGGTCAGGCAGCGCCGCCGAGAGAGCAGGCGACGTACGATGAAATTGGCCGCCATCTGCCTCGACCCCATGGCACAGCACCATCAGCGCAGTGGCGGGCCGATGTCGCGGCGGCCAGCGTATCGCCAGGGTTGTGCCGCGTGCGGCGCGCAGGGGGTCCGCGCGAGGGCGAGACAGCCAGCCCGGCAGCTTCATGCCCGCAGCCGCAGCCGGCAGCAAGCCTCGGTGACCGGCCGACATGCAGGACGCATGGCGGGCGCTAGCGCCGCAGGGCGGTTTGCAGACGGTCGGCTCCGCGCAGGGCGGCCTTGAACAGCGGACTGGCACGGCCGACGAAGTAACGCGGGCGTATCAGGCCGCCAAAGCGCGTGAGGAATTGCAGGTCGCCGCCATAGCCGACGCCATCGAGATCGAAGATCAGGCCGTGTCGGCTGGCATGCAGCATGGCTGTCCAGATGAGCAGGCTGACCGCGCCGTTATCGGCCTCCGGCCGGCGTGTGGTCAGCAGGTAGTACTCCGCCACGTCGTCCCAGATAGTGAACATCGCGGCTGAAATCGCACCTTGCTGGTCCATCGCCGCCAATATGCGGCCGGCGCCGCGCCCGAGGCACTCCGCGATGACGCGCCGTGCCGTCGGCTCGCAATAGCTGTTCTGCAAGCCGCGTCTGGCAAGATTGTCGCGGTAGAAGGCCAGGAAGACGGCGGCGTCCGTGACTTCGGCCACGGCAAGGCGATCGACCGCACGACGGACGACCCGCCGGGTCGTGTCGCGCAGGCCGGACCACAGCGCCGCGTCCGTCGCGGGCGCGATCTCGCAGGTGAACTGCACCTCGTTGCGGAATCCCGCGTATTGGAAAGCCAGCGTATCGGTGACACCCCGATGGAACTTCATCCAGATGCTCGAGGCCGCGGGCAGTTGCGCGATCAGGGCGCGCGTCACGGAAATGCGCTTGAGCTGGCGTGTCGTCTCGGTACCATCGCCGTCGTCGATGGCGGGGCCGAGAAAATGGGTCAGCATCGGCAGGTCTATGGTCGCGCGACCCAGGCGACGTCGAAGAACGAAGGGTAGGCGACCGACGACCTTGCCGCCGGACTCGAACTCCACCTTCTGCCAATCCTGGTTCGTCGTCGCATCCAGCCACCAGTCCTGGTGAAACACGGTCGGCGACAACGGCGCGGTCGGCAGGAGGCGTGTTTGTGCGGGCGGCGACCCGGTCCACCCGATGGCGGGCGGCGCTATGGGTGCATGGCGCGGCCTTGGCAGGCTTGCTGGCTTCGGCGAAGGATGTGGCTGGGTCAGCTGCCTCGTATCGTCCATGCAGGAATAGCCCAGCCGTGATCTTCGGCGGACTATGCGACACCCAGCCGGACAGCGCCTTAGAAATCGTTCCGCATTGCCAAATGACTTCGTGCGTAACCGGAACCGGGGGCGGTTTGCGTAGCCGCCAGCACGCCGAACGTCGGTGTCCACTGCCGCGCCCGGCAATGGACACCGTGTGCCGATCGACGACCCTCGGGTCAGTCGGTGCGTCTCGGCCGTACGGTCACGCTGGCTTGCAGCTCAGTATGACCGGATGGTCGGGCAGCGATACCGGAACAAACCAGCTGTTGGTGGCGGCTTGGGCCGTCGTGTTGGTGAGGGGATCGTACACGCTCGCGGTTGCGCACACGCGACTGAGGCCGACGGAGATCTTGACCGGTGCCGGCGGAGGTAGATCCACCTTCGTGGCCGTGTTCTGCAGCAGCGGCTCGTACCAGATGGCGATCAGGTAGGTGCCATCGGACCTCTCCATCTCCATCGTGAAGCCGGACGGAACCGCGCCAGCCGAGGTGATCGGGAATTGCGAGATGCCGACGTTCAGCTGAGTGGGCGTGAAGCTCGTGGCGGAAGCCCCGGTGTCCCGCAATGCGGCGATGAAGTTGTGCAGGACCGTCGCCGCCGGCTTGGCATGCCAGGAATAGTCGAACATGCCCCAGTGATAGTACACGCTATCCCAGTTCGGGTCGGGAAACACGTCGGCCAGTTCGTAGATGTTGACGACCTGCCCACCCAGGATGAGGTTGTCCAGCAGCGTCGGCAGCAGCAGCTTGGACTGGATCGTGTAATCGGCCACGTTCACCGACGGTATCGCGGGAGAGGCGCCCATGAAGCCGGTTTCCTTGACGCCGAAAGGCCGGAAACGGACGCTGGCGTTGTACGGACCATAGGTGAAAGCGTTGTTGGCGAAGCCGATGTCGTAGGCGTAGACCACCTGCTGTTTCAGCTGGAACTCGGGCGACCAGACGCCGGCATAGTCGCCTTTGGCGGCGAAATCGAAGGACGATGCGATCCGGCTGTTGGTCGCATACACAGACTCGTAGGAGAGCTGGTTCCAGGGGCGCGAGTTGAGGGCGAATTCCCAGACCGGGATCGACGCCAGCAGCTTGTCGTTCTTGGCCATGGTGTAGAGATCGACCTGGAACTGGCCGACGGCCGCGGGCCCACGCAGCGATCCATACGTGTAGGTGTAGCCGTCTTCGAGTATGTCGGGTTCGTTGAGGCCTTCGATGGCGGCGATCTGGTTCGGGTATTTCTGCTCGATCGTGTCCAGGTTGGCCTGCATGGCGGCGGCGATGCTGGCGTAGCCCGCCGTGTAATCCGGCGTCACTGGCGACACCAGGGACATGCGCATCCCGTTGTTCAGCATGGTGTAGTAGAGCTGGAACCTCGGGTCGGCCGGCGGGTAGAGCGGCATCTGGTCGCGTACGCGGTTGATCCCGAGCCACTTCAGGGCTGCAACGACCTGGCCGAGATTGCCGTAGGCGGAATTGGTGTAGGAGACGTGTGTCGAGATGCTCAGCGCATTGACCACGTCCTGCGCCCGTCGTGTGTAGGGTACGGGGGCGGAGGCGTTGTACTGCTGCGGCTGAACGGCACCGGCGCAAACCGGCAACAACGCTCCAAACACTGCTGCACCGGACAGAAAACCTGTCGGAAAATTCGTCATGACGCATTCTCTTCTGTTGCTGCGCGCAAACAGGTGAGGGATTCGACGATAAAAGTCACGCAATACTACGTTGCACTATAGTATCTTTGTCAGCCTGTAGCGAAGTAATGGTCGCGGTGTCTGAAAGTCTGGCCGAGTTCACTATCCATGGGGTTGGTCGCAAAACTCGACGACCCGCGCCAGAAAATTAGCCGCCACGCTGTTGCCTTGGATTTCGGAGCAGCCTCACCAAAAATACTGAGCGGGATTTGTCCGCGCTCCGGCCAGGCACCCGTCGGCGGAACCAGACCCCCGCGTGCTTATAGCCAAAGATGGATGATCGCGAGAAATTCTCTAGAACCTGGCAAATCGCAAAAGCGTAATCGTAACAAAAAACTTGCGTCCGGGCAGAATACGATTATAAATCCGCGATGGATCAGGCTCAATCGCAGCTATTGCAGGACTCCTTGTTGGCCGCGATCGAGCACGCCAACCTTATTGGCGAGTGTGAAATCGGCGATAGCCTGGAGGAAATACTCGATCTGCACGTCGTTCGACATGGTAAGTCGAACTTTCCCGAAGTAGTTGCCCACTAGGACCGCTCCTAGGCCCCTTCCACAGGTACACTTCCGCGCTGATCCTGTTCGGCAGGAGCGGCCCGCCGCCGATCGAGGCCGGCTCGCAGCAGATACACCGGGACGTCACCCTGGCGGGGAAACCTGGACGAGCATCGCCACAATCGAGTTGTTCGACACCGGCGGCATGTTGGTCGGCAGCGGCTTCGCCAACGCCACGGCGTCGCTGCTCCCACCGACGTGGCGGCGGTGATCGTGTTCACGCGTCGCCGCGCGGCTTCGGGGCGGCGATCTGCCCTCTGACACGGCAGGTCAGTCCGTCGTGGTCGAAGGCGAGCGTCGCCTTGCCGCCCAGTGCGCTCGCCAGGCCCCGCTCGATCAGCCTGGACCCGAAGCCGCGACGGGCGGGCTCGCGGACCGCGGGGCCATGGCGCTCGCGCCAGAGCAGGTCGAGCGTCAGCGGGCCATCGGGCGAGGCGTCGGCCTGCAGCGTCCACGACAGCAGCACGCGCCCTTCCGCCACCGACAATGCGCCGTATTTGACGGCGTTCGTCGCGAGCTCGTTGAGCATCAGGGCAAGCGACATGGCAGCCTGCGCGGACAGCCAGGCCGGCGGGCCTTCGAGATCGAACCGGCTGGTCGCCACATCGTCATAGGGGGCGAGCGCGTCCATCGCGGCGGCTCGCAGGTCCGAGCCCTCCCAACCCCCCGAGGTCAGCCGCTCATGCGCGCGCGCCAGCGACGCGAGGCGAGGGTCGATCGCAGCCTGCGCCTCGGCCGGTGTCGCGGCATCGCGCAGCGTCTGGCGCACGATGGCCTGCACCACCGCCAGCGTGTTCTTGACCCGATGCTGCAGTTCGTCGCCGAGCAGGGCCGCCTTCTCCTCGGCCCGCTTGCGCTGGCTGACGTCCCTGGCCGTGCCGTGCAGGCAGATGGGCTGTCCGTTGTCGAACCGCGCCCTGCCAGAGGCGCTTATCCAGCGCTCGACCCCATCCGACAGGCCGATGACCCTGTACTCGGCGTGGTAGGACCCAGCCCCCGCCGGATCGAGCGCCGCGCTCATGGCCGCCAGGACCTCCGCCCGGTCGTCCGGATGAAGGCCGGCCACGAAGGTTGCGTAGGTGACGGCGGCGTCCTCGGGCAGGCCGGACAGGGCGCGGCACCTGGCGTCCCATTGCAGCTCGTTGGTCGTCACGTAGAACGACCAGAGGCCGAGGTCGGCCGCCTCCACGGCCAGCCGACGCCGCTCCTCGGCCTCCCGCAGCCGGGTCTCGGCTTCGTGCCGCTCGGTCACGTCGCGGGCGATGACCACCAGCCCCTCGGTCGCCCCATCCGCATCGGTGAAGCGGGAGATCGCCACGTCCCACCATTTCGGCGCGCCCGCACGGGTCGGACAAAAGCCCTGGAAGCGGCCGGTTCCGCCGGCCCTGGCCTCCGCCACCGCGTCCCGGGCGGCGAGGTCGTCGGCGCCGGACCAGATGCGCAGCCAGGACTGGCCGATCACCGCGTCCACGTCGGCCAACTCCATGGCCCTGACCCCGCCCGGGCTGACGAAGCGTGTGCGGGCATCCTGGTCGAGGATCAGGATGCAATCCTGGCTGGATTGCAGGACGAGCGCGTTGATGCCGCTGGCTTCGCGCAGGGCGCGTTCGGCCAGCTTGGTCGCGGTCACGTCGCGCGAGATCGACAGCAGCTTCTCCGGCCTGCCGTCCGCCCCCAGGATCGGCGTCACCTGCACGTCCCAATGGCGGTTGTTGCCGGCCATCGTCTCGGCCTCGCCCTCGAACCGGCCGACGCCGCCCGCCCTGGCCGCGTCGACCGCCGCGCGCGCCAGCACATTGCCCGCGCCGTGCCAGAAATCCGGCCAGGGGCAACCCTTGATGGCGTTGAAGTCGCTCACCTCCATGACACGCTGGCCGCCCTCGCTCATGAACACCAGCCGGGCGTCGAGATCGAGCACCTTGATGCAGTCGGCCGAGGATGCCAGCACGCCGCGCAGGAACTCGGCCTCCGCCCGCTGCCGCTCGGCCTCCAGACGCTGCGGCGTCCGGTCGCGCAGAATCTTCAGGAAGCCGACATGGCTGCCCGCCTCGTCGCGCAACGGCATCATCTCGCCGCTGGCCCAGAACCGCGAGCCGTCGCGCCTGACGTGCCAGCGCTCGTCGGCCGACTGCCCCGCCTCGGCGGCACGCCGCATCTCGGCCTCTGGAATGCCGGCTTTGCGGTCCTCCGCGGTGAAGATGATCGCGCCCGCGCGACCCTGCGTCTCCGCCTCCGTCCAGCCGAGGATGCGGCGCGCGCCCTCGTTCCAGATCAGCACCTGGCCGTCGAGGTCGAGCGCCAGGATGGCGAAATCGGTGGCACTGGCCAGCAGCAGCTCCAGCAGGCGTCCGCGCAGGGTCGTCAGCGGCATGATCGACGCAAACTCCTCAAGCCGAGCCACCCGCCCGGGCCTGCCCCCCGCGCGCCGCTCCGGCAGCAGGCAACACGGCGGCATTCTGGCTGCCTGCGAGCGTTGCGTATAGCGGACGCCGGGCGAAGGGTGCGGAAACGCCGCGGGGACGCTATAGCCGACCCTGTTTCGGCCGGACAGCACCCTTGCGACGCCGCAGCCGACGCGGCTGACGTCGGGTCAGCTCGTGGCGCTTTCGGAGCGCGCGATCATCTAGCGCGAGTCGCGGCTGGCTGAGCTGGTGCCAGCGGGGGCGGGTTGAAGACGAGAAAAAGACTTCTTTCTTGAAAAAAAAGCAAAGAACTTTTGGTCGTGCTGTCGCGGAGGTTGCTGCAGATACTCGGCCAATGGTCGAAGTTTTTTTAAGCCAGGCCTAGACGTTGCAGCCACGAATTCTTCGGCCGCGCCGGCCGAACCTGGTCAAGCAGGTCCTGCATCGTGTCGAAACCGTGCGGATAGCCGGTCGGGGTCTGGGCAAACACGCCCTCCTGGGTCCGCCAGAGCGTCATCGTGCGCGGGCGGCTGCCGCCGGGCGAGACGATCAGCAACTCCTCGAACTCCGCGCCGTCCACCGTCCAGTCTAGCGCGATGGCCAACTGCAACTGGCGCTGTTCGGCCCAGCCTCGCAGCAGAACCAGGTCCTCGATCGGGAAAGCGAGACCATAAGGGACATGGATCGCGGCTTCGGAGGAGTGCATGGTGATGTCCCAAACAGGCAGTGAACGTTCCGGCGTCGGTTTCGGACGAAAGATGCGTCGCCGTCCTTGCAGGTCAGCATCTGCCAGGAACGTGAAAATCCCCTTTATGTTTTCGAGTCGTCAAATAACTTTCGTATCAGCATCGAACAGCGAAGCGATCGCCGCCGCGAAGGGCCCGATGTGCCGGGACGCCTCGCCCCCCGCTTGCTGCCGGCGTCTCGAGCAGGTCATATGCGGACAACGCGCAAGATGGCGACAGGGAGGATAGGAATGGCTCGTACCGCGCTCGTCACCGGCGGCACACGCGGCATCGGCGCCCAGATCAGCATCGCCTTGCAGGCGGCCGGACGGCAGGTGGTGGCGAGCTACGCCGGCAACGAGGCCGCCGCCGAGGCCTTCCATGCCGAGACCGGCATTCCGACCATACGGTTCGACGCCGGCGATTTCGCCGCCTGCGAGGCGGCCGTCGCGCAGATCCACGCCGAGCATGGCCCGATCGAGGTGCTGGTGAACAACGCCGGCATCACCCGTGACGGCGTTCTGGCCAAGATGTCGCGCGACATGTGGGACGCGGTGATGGACACCAACCTCGGCTCCTGCTTCAACCTGTGCAAGCTGACCTTCGACGCCATGCGGGCCAAGCGGTTCGGCCGCATCGTCAATGTCGGCTCGGTCAACGGCCAGGCGGGCCAGTACGGCCAGGTTAACTACGCCGCCGCCAAGTCCGGCATACACGGATTCACCAAGGCGCTGGCGCAGGAGGGCGCGCGCTTCGGCATCACCGTCAACGCCATCGCGCCCGGCTACGTGGACACCGACATGGTGCGCGCGGTGCCCGAGGACGTGCTGCAGAAGATCATCGCCCGCATCCCGGTGGGGCGGCTGGGCCGGGCCGACGACATCGCCCGCGGCGTGGTGTTCCTGACCGCCGACGACGCGGATTTCGTGACCGGCGCCACGCTGTCCATCAATGGCGGGCAGCACATGTATTGACCGGCCGGGCCCTTCCCGAAGGCGCGGGCGGGATGACCCACATCCCGACGCCATTCCCGCCCCGGCGGCTCAGAGCCGACCGTAGGTGTCCTCGATCCTGACGATGTCGTCTTCGCCCAGGTACGCGCCGGATTGCACCTCGATCAGCTCCAGCGCGATGCGGCCAGGGTTCTCCAGCCGGTGCACGCAGCCGAGCGGCAGGTAGATGCTCTCGTTCTCGCGCACCATCACGCGGTCCTCGTCGCGCACCACCAGCGCCGTGCCGGCCACCACCACCCAGTGCTCGGCCCGGTGGAAATGCTTCTGCAACGACAGCTTCTCGCCCGGCTTGACCACGATGCGCTTGACCTGGAACCGGTCGCCGTTGATCAGGCTCTCGTAGAACCCCCAGGGACGATAGGCGCGGTTATGCGCCGCGGCCTCGTGGCGTCCGGCCGCGCGCAGCCGTTCCACCACGCGCTTGACGTCCTGGGCGCGGTCGCGGTGCATCACCAGCACGCAATCCTCGGTCGTCACCACCACGGCGTCGGTCATGCCCACCACCGCGGTCAGCATGCCGTCGCTGCGGGCGTAGCAATCGATGGACCCTTCCAGCAGCACGTCGCCCAGGCTGACGTTGCCCGACACGTCCTTTTCGCCCAGCTCCCACAGCGCGTTCCAGCTGCCGACGTCGCACCAGCCGAGGTTGGCCGGCACCACGGCCGCGTGCCGCGTCCGCTCGGCCACCGCGTAGTCCAGGCTGATGTTGGGGCAGGCGGCAAAGGCGTCCCTGTCCACGCGGCAGAAATCGAGGTCCGCGCTGCGGGTCCGCATCGCCCGGCGCACCGCCTCCATCACCGCCGGCGCGAACGCCTCCATCTCGGCCAGCAGCGTGCCGGCGGTGAAGACGAACATGCCGCTGTTCCACAAATGCCGGCCATCGGCGGCCAGGGCGGCGGCCGCTTCGGCGGACGGCTTCTCGATGAAGCGCGCCACCGCGTGCACGCCCGGCCAGTCGGGCAGCGCGTCGCCCACCTCGATGTAGCCGTAGCCGGTCTCCGCCCGGTCGGGGCGCATGCCGAAGGTGACGAAGCGCCCGCCCCGGGCCGCCGCCACCGCGTCGGCCAGCGCGTCGGCCAGCGCGTCCTGACGGGTGATCGAGCTGTCGGCGGCCATCATCCACAGCACCGCATCCGGCGCGGTCTCGGCCACCAGCAGGGCGGCCGCCGCGATCGCCGGCGCGCTGTTGCGGCCGACCGGTTCGAGCAGGATGCGGGCACCGACGATCCCCGCCTCGCGCAGCTGCTCGGCGATCAGAAAGCGATGCTCCTCGTTGCAGACCACCACGGGCGGCGCAAATCCGGGCCCGGTGGCCCGCAGCGCCGTCTCCTGGATCATCGTGCGCTGCGAGATCAGCGGCCAGAACTGCTTGGGGAAGCTCTCGCGCGACACCGGCCAAAGCCGCGTGCCCGACCCGCCCGACAGGATGACGGGAACGATCAGGCCGGTCGACCCGGCCGACAGAAGCGAGGGCTCAGGCGTTCGATGCTCGTCCAATCCGGCCCCCAATCTCTAACCGCTTGCAAGCGGGCTGCGGCAACCCGCAAGCTAGACCATTCGGAACGGGAAAGTCAGCCTGTGGGACATCTGAACGACGTACGCGGCGCAATCGCCGACCTGGCCATGCGCGAGGAGCCGGCGCTGATCGCGGTCAGGCGCGACCTGCACGCCCACCCCGAGCTGGCCTTCGAGGAGCACCGCACCGCGGGCGTGGTCGCGCGCGAGCTGGGCCGGCTCGGCGTTCCCTGCCAGACCGGCGTCGGCCGCACCGGCGTGGTGGCCACCATCGAGGGCGGCCGTCCGGGCAAGCGCCTGGTGATACGCGGCGACATGGACGCCCTGCCGATCGAGGAACGCACCGGCCTCGCCTTTGCCAGCGGCACGCCCGGCAAGATGCACGCCTGCGGCCACGACGTGCACAGCTCCACCCTGCTCGGCGTTGCCGCCATCCTGGCCCGGCTGGCGCCGCAGATGGCGGGCAGCGTGCGGCTGCTGTTCCAGCCGGCCGAGGAGGTGCTGGGCGGTGCGGCGGCGATGATCGCGGACGGCGTGCTGGACGGCGTGGACATGGCGCTGGGCTTCCACAACCACCCGGAAATCCCGCTCGGCGGCTTCGGCGCGGTGCGCGGCGCCACCTACGCCGCCTGCGACCGGTTCGCCGCCACCGTGCGCGGCGTCTCCGGCCACGCCGCCTACCCGCACACCACGGTGGACCCGATCGTGGCCGCCGCCCACCTGGTGGTCGCGCTGCAAACCGTGGTCTCGCGCGAGGTCGGGCCGCTGGAGCCCTGCGTGGTGACGGTGGGCGCCATCCACGCCGGCACCGTGCACAACATCATCCCCGATGCCTGCACCATGCTCGGCACCGTACGCACCCTGTCCGCGCCGCTGCGGGCGCAGGCGGAGGCGGCGGTGCGCCGGCTGTGCGCCGGGATGGAGGGCATGTTCCGCGCGCCCTGCACGCTCGACTGGATCGCCGGCGTGCCGCCCACGGTGAACGACGATGCGGTGCTGGAGGCCAGCGTCGCCGCCATACGACGCCAGCTGGGCGAGGTGTTCGTGCCCTGCGAGCCCAGCATGGGGGCGGAGGATTTCGCCACCATCGCGGCGTTGGTGCCGAGCTTCGTGCTGCGCGTGGGCTCCGGCGCGCCAGGCCGGTCGGACCATCTGCACAACTCCGACTACCAGCCGGACGAGCGCTGCATCGCGCTCGGCGCGCAGGCGCTGGCGAGCGCGGCCATCGAGCTGCTCTCGGCCTAGCCCAGGAGCGCGGGCAGGGCGGTCTGGCCGAGCACCCAGCCCTCCCAGCGTGTGATCCAAGGGTCCTGCGGTGCGATGTCCGGACGGGCGCCCAGGACCACGCTCAACACGCAGAGCGCGCCGAGCAGGCAGTCCAGCCGGTCCTCGCCGGCCGCGTCGTCGCCGAACCCGTCTTCGATCTGCGCCGGCGCGTCCGGCACCGCGCCGAGCCGGTCCATGGCCAGATGCAGGGCGGGGGCGTATGCGGCGCGGTCGGCCTGCCGTCGCTTGCTGCCGAGCGCGCGCAGGCCGAGCTGCCGCAGCGCCTCGGCGGGGTAGGTTTCGGCCACGGCGACGCGCCCCGGCGCCAGCAGGCCGAGGAACGGCCCGTCGAACGGCCACAGCGCCGGGGGCGCCGGTCCGTGCAGCGCCGGCACGAGCAGCTCGCGCCAGGCCGAGATCGCCGCCTTGCCGGACTGGTTCGCGCCCAGCGTCCAGAACAGCGGCGCGCCCGCTGGACGCTCGGCCGTCGCGCGGTCGCAGTCGCGGCAAAGCGCGCCCGCGTCGGGCAGGCCCAGCGCCCGGGCGTGCGTCAGCCGCGTCATGCCGGCGATGCCGCGGGTCGGGTAGAACGGCCGCGCGGGCGAGGTCTCCGCCAGCGTCGCCGCCACGTCGAGGAAACCTCCGCCCAAGTCCAGCGCCCGCAAAAAGGCCGGAAAATCGGGTTCGGAACGATGGCGTGCCACATAGGCGCGCGGCAACCCGATCGGGCAATCGACGCCGAGCGCGACAGGGCCGCCGCCGGCGCGCCCACGCAGCCGCGCCAGCAGTGTAGCCGTATCACCCACCGGCTCCGCCGCGCCCACGCGCCAGCCCGGCCGAATGACCGTCATCCACCGCTTGGCCGCATGCTTGCTCCAGTCGGCATGAACGATCAGCATCAGGCTCTCTTGATTACCAAAAGTCTTTTGCTTCTTTTCTTCAGAAAAGAATGCCTTCTTTCTTGAAAGAAAGAAGCAAGGAACTTTTACTTATTTAAGAGGTTTGTGAGCGCGTTCCAGCAGCCGCTTCAGCAAGCCCGGCGGCTTGGCGGGCTTGGTCTCGGCCACCTTGCGGGTGCGCGCGGCCTCGCGGTCCTTCTCCGCCAGCCATTTGTCGAGCGACATGCCGGCGCGGGCGGCCCGCTTGGCTTCGTAGGCGCGCTGGCCTTCGGTCAGGGTGCGTTGCGGCTTGGGCATGGCGCGTTCTAGGCCAAGGCGCGGCCCTTGGGAATTAGCCATAGCGGGCCAGCAGGCGCTGGCTGAGCCATCCCAGCGCGGTGTCGATGGCCAGTCCCGCCACCGACAGCAGCGCCAGGGCGGCGAACATGCGCGCCGTCTGCAACCGGTAGCCGGCCTCGAGGATGCGGAAGGCCAGGCCCGACGCGACGCCGCCCGCGCCGGTGACGAACTCGGCGACCACCGCGCCCACCAGCGCCAGGCCGCCAGAGACGCGCAGCCCGGCCAGGAACAGCGGCATCGCCGCCGGCAGCCGCACGCGCAAGATCTCCTGCACGCGGCTTGCGCCGTTCAGCCGGAACAGATCCAGCAACTCGGGCGGCGTCGCGGCCAGGCCGGCCGCGGTGCCGGAGAACACCGGGAAGAACGCGACCACCGTGGCGCAGACCACCATTGCGGCGAACGGGTCGCCGATCCAGACGATGATCAGCGGCGCCACGGCCACCACCGGCGTCACCTGCGCGATCACCGTCCAGGGGGCGATCGCCGCCCGCGCCCAGCGGCTGGCCGACATGGCCGCGGCCAGCACCAGGCCCAGCACCACGGCGCAGACCAGCGCCGTGGCGGTCACCGACAGGGTGGCCGCCAGCGCGCGCAGCAGCACCGGCGCGTCGTCGGCAAGCGCCAGGGCGATGGCGAGCGGCGACGGCACCAGGTAGGGCGCCACGTGGGCCAGCGTGACGATGGCCTGCCACAGGCCGAGGGCGACGGCGAAGGCGGCGAAGACGGCCAGGTGCCTCATGGGGCGGTCACGCGGGCTAGGTCGTCATCGGGCACGTGCAGAGCCTGCACCGCCTTGGACAGCCGGGTCAGGCGTGCGGTGAAGGCGCCGCCCATGCGCCGCCGGTTGTCAGCGGCGGCACCGGGCAGCTCCTCGGCGATGCGGCCGGGGCGCGGGCTCATCAGCACCACACGCGTGGCCAGCGTCGCGGCCTCGTAAAGCGAGTGGGTGACGAAGACGGTGGTGCAGCCCAGCTCCTGGGTCAGCGCCATGCACTCGTCCTGCAGGCGATGGCGGGTGAACTCGTCCAGCGCCGCGAACGGCTCGTCCATCAGCAGCAGGCGCGGGCGGGTGACCAGGGCGCGGGCGATGGAGACGCGCATGCGCATGCCGCCCGACAGCGTGCGCGGGCGCGCGCCGGCGAACTCGCTCAGGCCTACCTGGGCCAGCGCCGCGCGGGCGCGCGGCTCGGCGTCGGCCACGGCGCGCAGGCGCAGCGGCAGGCTGACGTTCTGCAGCGCGGTGGCCCAGGGCATCAGCGTCGGGTCCTGGAACACGTAGCCGATCTCGCCCGCCGCCGGCGGGCTGGCCGCCCAGAGCAGCAGGCCGGAGGATGGCCTGTCGAGGCCGGCGATCAGCCGCAGCAGGGTGGATTTGCCGCAGCCCGAGGGGCCGAGCAGCACCAGGAAATCGTGCCGCGTCAAGGCCAGGTTGATGCCGGACAGCGCCAATGTGCCGTCCGCGAAGCGTTTGCCGACGTCGATCAGCTCCAGCATCAGGGCGCGGCCGGGGCCGCCTTGTGCACGAATTGCAGCGTGTAGGCGTGGCGGTAGTCGAGCGCGGCGGGGTACAGCCCGGCCTTGACCATCTGGTCGAAGAAATCGTGCCAGCGCTCGTCGGTCATGGCGCCGATGCCCATGGTCAGCGCGTCGTCGGATTCGACGATGCCGTGCCCCCGCAGCGCCTCCCGCCCGTAATCCAGCAGCGCGTCCGTCATGTCGGGGTTGGCCTGCTTGATCAGCGCGTTGCCCGGTCTCGGGTCGCTCTCCAGGTAGCTGCGCCAGCCCTCGGCCGTGGCGTCGACGAAGCGCTGCACCAGGTCGGGGTTGCGGTGCACCAGATCCTGGCTGGTGGCGATCAGGCTGCCGTAGCCCGAGAAGCCCGCGTCCGAGAGCAGCAGCACCACCGGGTCGAAGCCGCCCTGTTGCCGGATCAGGAACGGCTCGGAGCCGAGATACCCCTGCTGCACCGCGTCCTTGTTGGCCAGGAACGGTGCCAGGCTGAAGGCGTAGGGGCGTATCTGGTCGTCGGTGTAGCCGAAGCGCTGCTTGAGGAAGTTCCACCAGCCGATCCGCGTGTCGGCGCCGATCATGACCGGGTGACCCTTCAGCGCGGCGAAGCTGTCGTGGCCGACGCCCGGATGCGCCAGCATCACGGCCGGATCCTTCTGAAAAATGGCCGCCACCACCACGAAGGGCAGGGCCTCGCGGGCAAAATTCAGCGCCAGGAAGCTGTTGCCGGCGATGGTGAAGTCCAGCCGGCCGCCCATCAGCAGCTGCGCCTGGTTCACCTGCGGGCCGCCCTGCCGGATGGTGACGTCCAGCCCGTGGCGGGTGTAGATGCCCTGGGCAACCGCCTGGTAGTAGCCGCCGTACTCGGCCTCCGCCAGCCAGTCGATGCCGAAGCTCACGCGGTCGGCGGCACGGGCCGTCGTCGGGCAGGCTCCCAGGAGGATCGCGGCGATGACGGTGCAGGCTGCGGCAAGCGGGCGTAAGCGCAAGGGGTAGCCTCGTGTGTGTGCGCCGGGCGCGGTGAGACGAAGCGATTACAGCGCGGCGGGTGCGCCGGGAAGGCGGGTGTTTTGGGCGAGGCACGGGTCAAGGCCGGGCTGTGGGTGTCGGCGGCGCTACGGCTGGCGTTCCAGGACGGGCGCGGCGGCGCGGTGCTGCGCCGTGGCGACGCCGATGCCGGCGGCGTGCTGCTGGTGCTGCGCGGCCGCGAGGGCATCAGCGTGCTGAGCCAGATGAGCGGGGAGGGCGGCGAGCGCAGCTGGATGCGCGGCACCGGAGCGGGCCCGGTGACCGAGGACGTGGCCGACGCCTACGTGGCCCGGCAGGTCGGCCGCGATCCCGACCTCTGGGTGGTGGAGTTCGACGCGCCGGACCTGCTGCCGCCCTTCGCCGGCAAGGTGGTGTAGCGTATCGGACCGTCCTTTGCCTGACCTGGAGAGCCTGTTGCCCCGTTCCGTCGTCGTCTTCTGCGGCTCCCGTCCCGGCCGCGACCCCGCCTGGCTGCAGGCCGCCATGGCGCTCGGCCACGGCCTGGCCGACCTCGACATACGCCTGATCTTCGGCGGCGGCCGGGTGGGCCTAATGGGTGCGGTGGCCGATGCCGTGCTGGCGCGCGGCGGGCAGGTACTGGGCGTGATCCCGGAGTTCCTGACGACCATGGAGGTGGCGCATGGCGGGCTGACCGAGCTGGTCGTCACCGACAGCATGCACAGCCGCAAGCGCCTGATGTTCGACCGTGCGGACGCGTTCGTGACCATGCCCGGGGGCTTGGGCACGCTGGACGAGACGGTGGAGATCGTCACCTGGCGCCAGCTCGGCCTGCACGACCGGCCGGTACTCGTCTGCAACGTCGGCGGCTGGGCGGACGGGCTGCTGGCCGCCTTCGAGCGGTCGGTGACCGACGGCTTCGCGTCCGAGAGCACCTTCGGCCTCTACGAGGTGCTGCCGGACGTGGCCTCGATCCTGGCGCGGCTGCGCCGTTTGGGGGCCGCCACCCCGGCTGACGCGGATCGGCTTTGACTAGCTTGGGTGGAAGGCAGGAAGGCCTTCTTTTTTGGAAAAAAGAAGCAAAAAACTTCTGGTCGTGCTGTCGCGGAGGTTGCTGCGCATACTCGACCTAGAGCATCATCGGCTCAGACGCGATCAGCGGCCGATCCGAACATGCTCTAGTTTCATGCGACAAGGGCCCCGGATCTTTCCGGGGCCCTTGCATTGCTTGACGGCCGAGCGCGGCCGCCGCTTCCCAAAAGGGGCTGGATCAACCCGCGGGACGTACTCCGGCAGTGATCATCCAGGTCGCGACGGCACTCGGGTGCATCAGACAATGAGACACTGGATCACCTCCTTTCGGTTGTTGAGGTCACCAAAGTGGTGGATGTGTCGCCGCGTCGTCAAGGGGCTTCTCGGGGCGCGCGCCGGGGTGCTTGCGGACCGGGCGGCCCGCCGGTATATCCCGCCGCTCGGTCGGAGCGTAGCTCAGCCTGGTAGAGCGCTTGCTTCGGGAGCCAGAGGCCGGAGGTTCGAATCCTCTCGCTCCGACCAGATCCCTCTCAGACGAATATCGGCGGATCGCCCGGATCAACGCGCCAGCGGGCTGGTCAGCGACCAGTCGTGGCCGAACGGGTCGCGCAGGCGGGCGTAGCGATCACCCCAGAACATGTCGGCGGGCGGCATCGTCGGCACCGCGCCGGCCGCCACGGCGCGCGCGAACGCCGCGTCGCAATCGGCGACCGCCATGTGCAGGATGACGCCGCGCGGCTGGCCGGCGACCGGCACGTTCGAGACCCCGCCGGTGTATTCCGGGAAGTCGTCCGACAGCATCAGCATCCCGTCATTGATCGCCAGGCGTGCGTGCAGCAGGCGCACCCCGTCATCGGCGAGCTGGCGATAGACCTCCTGC
Source organism: uncultured Acetobacteraceae bacterium (assembly GCA_964244615.1). Lineage (GTDB taxonomy): Bacteria > Pseudomonadota > Alphaproteobacteria > Acetobacterales > Acetobacteraceae > BOG-908. The sequence goes on along the minus strand of CAXTJP010000001.1, from coordinate 9,790 downwards.
GCGCCGAACGCTTCCTTGTAGAAGGCGACGGCCGCCTCCCCGCCGGCGACGGTGATGTAGGCGATCACGCCTGGGGGTGGGGGTGGGGTGGCAGAGTCCATGGCGATGCGCCTCGCGAGAGAACAGCGCCAAACGTATCAAGACCGTATCGTCCTGGCCAGCAGCCTTCGGCCGGGCTGTTCGATGCAGCGGTAACAGGTGGCAGAGGCGGCGAGCAGGAAGGCCAGGATCAGGCATGCCGTCAGCAGGTCCGTGGGACCGGGCGGCAGCACGCCACGTAGCGTTGCGCGGACCACGTCGAGCGGGTGCAGCAGGAAGATGTGCAGCAAATAGAGCGAGTAAGAGATCTCGCCGAGCCAAACCACTCGTCGGCGTGCAAGCCCGGCGGAAAAGTCGCCGCCTGCGGCCAGGCACAGCACCAGGGCCGGAAACACCGGGTAGACGGCCAGGTCCGGCGCGCGGACGACCAGCAGCACCGCCAGGGCGGCCAGCACCGCGCACAGCGCGGCCGGCTGCCCGGCCAGCCGGGCGGTGGCCGGGTGAACGGACAGCCGAAAGACCCCGAGGCCCAGGATGAAACCCGCCAGGCAACGCATCAGCGGCCCCGCAGTGCGGCCGTCCCACGCATCCAGCGTCGGCGCGTGGCCGTGCGCCGGCAGCAGCGCGGCCGTGGCGAGCAGCAGGGCCAGGCTGGCCGCGGCGCCGGCCCAGGCGAGCCGGGCGCCCCGGTGCAGCATCAGCGCGGCCAGCATCGGGAACGCCCAGTAGGCCGCCCACTCGGTGCTGATCGACCAGGCCGGCCCGATCGAGCTCGGGGCCAGGCCCCAGGATTGCACCAGCAGCAGGTTGGCGGGGATGTCGGTCCAGGGATGCGGCAGCGGGGCCGCGATCCAGGGCCGCGGCAGGTCGAAAGTTCCGTAGACCAGGGCGGTGTAGAGCAAGCGGAAGATCAGGATGGCGCCATAGATCGGGTAGAGCCGGGCCACGCGCCGCCACAGAAAGCCCGCGAACACCCTTACCCGGAAACCGCCCGCGAACAGCCGGCCGTAGGTGAGCGCCATGACGAAGCCGCTGAGCACGAAAAACAGGTCCACGGCCAGGTAGCCGCGCCCGAGCAGCCGCGCGGGCAGGCCGCCGATCAGGGCGGCGGGCAGCAGCAGGTGGTAGCCGGCCACCCAGAGCGCCGCCGCGCCGCGCAGCCCGGTCAGCGACGGGATATCGGCGCGTGCCGCCGGGTCAGCGCTTATGCGCGCCCCACAGCATCAGCCACCAGACCGGGAACACCCAGGCGAAGCCGGCCACCAGGTAGTAGACCGCCTGCACCGACCAGTGCAGCGGCCGCACGTGGTCGGCCAGCACCGCCGCGGCGGCGATCCACGCCACGACGAAGCTGCAGATGGCCAGGGTTGCGATGGGCGTCCGCGACATCGCTGCGGCGTAGGGCCAAAACGCACGGGTGGGCAAGCCCGCCGCCCTGCCGGTATACAGCGCGCTGACGCAAACGCTGGACGACCCATGGATCTGAAGCACCACATCCGGTCCATCCCGGATTTCCCGAAGCCGGGCATCCTGTTCTACGACATCTCCACCTTGCTGGCGCACCCGCAAGCCTGGCGGGTTGCGATCGATCGCCTGGCGGACAGCATCGGCGCCTACAAGCCGGACCTGCTGGCCGGCATCGAATCGCGCGGCTTCCTGCTCGCGGCCCCGCTGGCCCTGGCGCTCGGCTGCGGCTTCGTGATGATACGCAAGCCGGGCAAGCTGCCCGGCGCCACGGTGGGCCTGGACTACGCCCTGGAATACGGCACCGACCGGGTGGAGGTCCAGCAGGACGCCGTCGCCCCCGGGCAGCGCGTGGTCATCGTGGACGATCTGCTGGCGACCGGCGGCACCATGGCCGCCGGCATCGCGCTGCTGCGCCAGGTGGGCGCCGAGGTGCCCGCCGCCGCCGCCCTGATCGAGCTCACCTTCCTGGCCGGCCGCGCCCGGCTGGACGTGCCGGCGACGGTGCTGATCAGCTACGACGACTGATCATCCAGCCGTCGCCGGACATTGCGATGACCGGCCCGCAAGGCTAATGAGCGGCGCCAAGGCAGCGAAAGGCGAGCCCATGGCACCCGACACGCAACCCCGATCCAGCCGCATCGCCGAGGCGCTCGCCTTCGACGACGTGCTCGTGGTGCCCGCCTATTCCCAGGTGCTGCCCAGCCGGACCGACACCCGCACCCGGCTGACCCGCACGATCGGCCTGAACATCCCGCTGCTGGCCGCCGCCATGGACACCGTCAGCGAGGGTCCCATGGCGATCGCCATGGCGCAGCAGGGCGGCATCGGCGTGATCCACAAGAACCTGACCGTCGAGGAGCAGGTGGCGCAGGTACGCTCGGTGAAGAAGTTCGAGTCGGGCATGGTGGTGAACCCGGTCACCATCCGCCCGGAGCAGACGCTGGCCGACGCGCGCGCGCTGATGGCGCAGTGGCGTATCAGCGGCATCCCGGTGGTGGAGCGCGACGGCCGGCTGGTCGGCATGCTAACCAACCGCGACGTGCGCTTCGCCACCGACCCGAGCATACCGGTGCGCGAGCTGATGACGCGCGAGCGGCTGGTGACCGTCACCGGCAACCCGGGCGCCGACGAAGCCCGCCGGCTGCTGCACCACCACCGCATCGAGAAGCTGCTGGTGGTGGACGAGGCGTTCCGCTGCGTCGGCCTCGTCACCGTCAAGGACATGGACAAGGCCCAGGCCCATCCGCTGGCCAACAAGGACGAACTCGGCCGGCTGCGCGTGGCCGCCGCCACCGGCGTCGGCGATGACGGCCAGGCCCGGGCCGAGGCGCTGATCGCGGCGGGCGTGGACGTGATCGTGGTCGACACAGCGCACGGCCACAGCCAGGGCGTGCTGGCGCAGGTCGATCGCATCAAGCGCCTGAGCAACGCCGTGCAGGTGGTGGCCGGCAACGTCGCCACCCCCGAAGGCGCCGAGGCCCTGATCGAGGCCGGTGCGGATTCCATCAAGATCGGCATCGGCCCGGGCAGCATCTGCACCACCCGCGTGGTGGCGGGCGTGGGCGTGCCGCAATTCTCCGCGGTGATGGAGACGGCGGCCGCCTGCCGCGCGCGCGACATCCCCAGCATCGCCGATGGCGGCATCCGCAACTCGGGCGACATCGTCAAGGCGCTCGGCGCCGGGGCGGAGTGCGTGATGATCGGCAGCCTGCTCGCCGGCACCGACGAGGCGCCTGGCGAGGTGTTCCTCTACCAGGGCCGCTCCTACAAATCCTATCGCGGCATGGGCAGCATCGCGGCCATGTCGCGCGGCTCGGCCGACCGCTACTTCCAGCAGGAGATCACCGACAGCCTCAAGCTGGTGCCCGAGGGTGTCGAGGGCCGCGTCGGCTACAAGGGCCCGATGTCCGGCGTGGTGCACCAGCTCGTGGGGGGCTTGCGCGCCGGCATGGGCTACACCGGGGCGGCCACCATCGCCGAGCTGCGCACCACCACCCAGTTCCGCCGCATCACCGGTGCCGGCCTGCGCGAGAGCCACGTGCACGACGTGGCCATCACCCGCGAGGCGCCGAACTACCGGCAGGAATCGTAGAAACCGTCAGTTCTGTCGAGGCTACACGTCCTCTGCCCGACTATAGTGCCGACGTGGTCGCGCTGCTCGCGCCGCTGCGCTGTACCCTCATCCCGGGCTGACTGAATGCACGACGCCTGTCGTTTACAGGTCGGATTAGTCTTTCAGTAAGCCCTACTTTCAGCGTGTTTCTGAAATCTTTCTCCAAAGGCGAAAGCAAACTTTCGAAGGACTCGAACGTTTGACATCCAAAACGACTTCTTTTTCGTTCACTTTAACGTCCTTTTTGCCGTGAGCGATGCAGTTACGGATCTGATTTATCTCGTCCAATAATGCCCGTAACCGCCTGTCATTGCATTTCTGCCAACTCAAGCCAGAAAGAACGTCATCGATGGCTATCCGCAGAAAAAGATTGTTTATATCACCTGAATTCGGATTTCCCCACCTTTGAAAAGTGCCTCTATACCCATCGACATCGTTTCAGTTTGCATTCTAGGTAATTTAGCTTGTGACAAGGTGACAAACACGTCTTCAACATAACCTTGCAGCAGGGCAGATAGCATCACAACGCAGCTTCTGTTGATCGACGTCCAACGCGATGTCCGTCAACAATTAGCGGCGCGCCTCGATCGCCGCCATGTTGTTTCTCTCGAGCCAAGATAAGTTCGTCAACATGGTATAGATCGAGCGACGGCACTTAGTAATCTCCTCGATCGAGCTTAGGCCAAGAACTAGCCTATTAAGTCCCCAACGCGGATGGGAGATCGGTCCGCGCGAAATCGTGTCCCTTGAACAGCAGAGGATACCCGGTCGCGCGCGCAAGCGCGTAGGAGAAGCAGTCGCCGATGTTCAGTCCCGCCGGATGCTGCCCCTTGCCATAGGTACGAAACGCCTGAATCGCCAACATGGCATGTTGAGGCGATACGGCAACAACATCGCCGTCGAGCACAGCAAGCAATCGTTCCAGTTCGACGCGCCCTCTATCGCCCTTGCGGCCCTCGATCACGAACGACAGCTCGACGCGCGTGATCGCCGACAGGAGACGCGGCGATGCCCCCCGCAACGCCGCTGCGAAGACAGGTGCATCCGGCTCGTTCAGCAAGATGGCCACCAAGGCGGACGTATCGATAACCATCACCACATGCCGGTCTCGTCGTATCCGATGATCTCGTCGGCGGTGCGCGTGTCCAAATCCGGCAATGCCGCGCACTCGCGGCCGATGGCCATCAATTGCTCAGCCAGCCCGACAGAGCCACGGCGCAACCGCTCGCGATGCAGCCGCTCCTCGAGCGCTGTCCTGATGGCAACCGTCAGTGTCTCGCCGGTCATGTGCGCCACCTCACGCGCCAAACGATCGGTTTCAGGGTCCTTCAAGCTGAGCGCCACCTGAGCTACTCCGTATATAAACCTAGGTCCTCATATATACAGTGCCGCCTCGCATGCAAGCGCGCCCGCCTGTGCTACGGCTGGCTCATGACCCCCGCCGCCCGCCTCGCCGCCGCCATCGACCTGCTCGAACAGATCGACTCCTCCGGCCGCAAGCCCGCCGATGCCGTCGCCAATGATTTCTTCCGCGCCCGCCGCTTCATCGGCTCGGGCGACCGCCGTGCCGTGTCGGACCGGGTGTGGGGCGTGCTGCGGGCGCGTCGGCGGTTGACCTGGTGGCTGGCCCGCGCCGGCGCGCATCCGGGGGCGCGGCTGCTGGTCGGCGCCAGCCTGCTGTTCGAGGGCTGGACCATGGACGGGCTGGAGCAGGGGTTTCCCGGCGGCCAGTTCGCGCCGGCGCCGCTCGCGACCGTCGAACGCGACGTGCTGCGCCCGCTGGCCGGCCGCACGCTGCAACACCCGGACATGGCCACCCCCGTGCTGCTGGAAGTCCCGGACTGGATCCTGCCGCATCTGCAGGACCGCTTCGGCCCGGCGCTGCAGGCCGAGATGGCGGCCATGGCCGAGCCGGCCCCGCTCGACCTGCGGGTGAACCTGCTGAAATCCACCCGCGAGGCGGCGCGCCTGGCGCTGTCGGCCGAGGGGATCGAGGCGACCCCCACCGCGCTCTCGCCCTGGGGGCTGCGCGTGGCGCACCGCCAGCCGGTCACCGCCGGCGCCGCGTTCCAGGCCGGTGCCGTGGAGGTGCAGGACGAAGGCAGCCAGCTCGTGGCCCACCTGCTCGCCGCCGCCCCCGGCATGCGCGTGGCCGACTGGTGCGCCGGGGCCGGCGGCAAGACGCTGGCCATCGCCGCGATCATGGAAAACCGCGGCCACATCGTCGCCTGCGACGTGAGCGAGGCGCGGCTGGACGGCGCGGTCCGCCGGCTGCGTCGCGCCGGGGTCCACAACGTGGAGCGCCACCTGACCGTGGATGGCGACAAATGGGTGAAGCGCCGCGCGGGCAGCTTCGATCGGGTTCTGGTTGACGCGCCCTGCACCGGCACGGGAACATGGCGCCGCAACCCAGACGGACGCTTGCGCCTGACCGAAACCGACCTCGCCGAACTGCAGCCCAAGCAGGCCCGTATCCTCGATACGGCGGAGCGACTGGTGCGGCCCGGCGGCCGGCTGGTCTACGCCACATGCTCGCTGCTGCGCGCCGAGAACGAGGCGCAGGTGGAGGGCTTCTGCGCCCGCCACCCGGATTTCGCCCTGGTGCCGCTGTCGCAAACCTGGTCGCTGGCCGCACCCTCGCCCTGTCCCGACCCCTACCTCTCGCTGACCCCGCTGCAACACGGCACGGACGGCTTCTTCGGCGCGGTGCTGGAGCGGGCCGGCGCGGGGCCATGATCGCCATACGACGCGCCGAGCTGACGGACGCCACCGCCATCGGCGCGGTGCACGTGGCTGCCTGGCGCAGCGCCTATCCCGGCATCCTGCCCGACGACTACCTGGCCAACCTCTCGCCCACCCGCATGGCGCTGCACTACCGCGCCGCCATCGCCGCCGGCACCACGGTGATGGTGGCCGCCAGCAAGGGCTCCGGCCCGCGCATCGTGGGCTTCACCACCGCCGGCCCGCCCCGCACGCCAGGGCTGGGCGACGCCGAGATCGAGACGCTCTACGTGCTCGACGACTGGCGCGACCGCGGCCTCGGCCGCGGCATGATGCGCGCGGTGGCCTCCGCCCTGCTGTCGCGCGGCTGCGCCTCGGTCTTCGTGTGGGTGCTGCGCGACAACCCGAGCCGCTGGTTCTACCGGCACATGGGCGGGGCTGCGGCGGCGGAAGGCCAGACCCGGGTGGCGGGCGTGTCCCTGCCGCAGGTGGCCTATGCCTGGGACCCGATCGAGAAGCTGCTGACGGCGGAGCCGGCGGGGTAGGGAAGAAAGCAGTTCTTTTTTGAAGAAAAGAACCAAAAGACTTTGCAAATTCGTTTCGTTTACTTGAACGAGCTACACGCCGATCAAAAAGCCGGCTGGCTCTTCAACCGAGGTGACGCAGCCGGCATCACACGTGGAAGCTTTCCCCGCAGCCGCATCGACCCTTCTCGTTCGGGTTCGTGAAGGTGAACCCGGCGCTCAGCGCCTTCTGCTCGTAATCCATCACCGTGCCGATCAGGAACAGGCTCGCGCGTCGGTCAACCAGCACCGTCAGGTCCTGGTCGCGCACCACCTCGTCGCCGGGACCGGGCTCGGGCACCCAGGACATGTCGTAGGACATGCCCGAACACCCCTTGGTATTGACGCTGATGCGCAGCAGCCGCCCGTCGCCGGTGGCGTACAGCGCGCGCAGGCGTGTGGCGGCGGCCTCCGACAGGGTCATCAGCGGCGGCAGGGCGCGACGGGTGCGTGGCTGGGCAGCCGAAATCTGGTCCATGGCTGATCCGTTCAGAACATGTTGAGCGCGAGACGCGCTTCGTCGCTCATCCGGCTGGGGTCCCATGGCGGGTCCCACACCGTCTCCACGTCGGCCGAGGTGACGCCCGGCACGCCGAGGATGGCGTCGCGCACCTGCACCGGCAGTTCCTGCGCGCTGGGGCAGCCCGGCGCCGTCAGCGTCATCTCCACCTTCACCGCGCCCGCATCGCTGATCTCGACCGCGTAGATCAGGCCGAGCTCGTAGATGTTCACCGGGATTTCCGGGTCGTAGATGGTGGCGATGGCGTCCAGCAACGCGGTCTCGCCGGGCAGGGCAATGACCTCGCCGTCCGGCGTCCAGCTTCCCGTCACGGCCGCCGTCTCCGTCGGATGATCGCTCATCGCGCGCCTCCTGGGCTGTGGTTTTCGGCGTTGTCGAGCGCCGCGACCAGCGCCGACCACGGCAGGGTGGCGCACTTCACCCGCGACTTGTACTCCGAAACGCCGGAGAGCGGCCGCAGGATCGCGATCGCTGCGTCGCCGGACTGCGTGTCGCCGGTGCGCGCCATGTCGTGGAACGCGGCGGCCAGGTTGCGTATGTCCTGCGCGCCACGGCCGCGCACAACCTCGGTCATCAGATCGGCCGAGGCCAGGCTGATGGCGCAGCCGCGCGCCTCGAACGCCGCGTCGGCCACCGTCGCGTCCGGCGCGAAACGCACGCGCACCTCCACCTGGTCGCCGCACATCGGGTTGTCGCCGGCGGCACAGGCGTCGAACGGGTCGAGGCGGTGCATGTGGCGCGGGTTGCGGCCGCGGTCCAGGATGATGTCCTGGTACAGGTCGCGAACATCGTCGAAGCTCACTGGAAGAAACTCCGCACGCGCGTCAGCGTGTCGGCCAGCACATCCACCTCGCCCATCGTCGTGTAGATGCCGAAGCTGGCGCGCGCGGTGCTGCTGAGCCCCAGGCGTCGCATCAGCGGCTCGGCGCAATGCTGGCCGGCGCGCACGGCGATGCCGTTGCGGTCCAGCAGGGTGGCCACGTCGTGCGCGTGCGCGCCGTCCAGCGTGAAGCTGATCACGCCGCCACGGTCCTGCGCCCGGCCCACCACGTGCAGTCCCTCGACCTTCGACAGCCTGACCAGGGCGTGCTCGGTCAGTGCCGCCTCGTGCGCGGCGATTGCCGGCATGCCGATCGCGTTCACGTAGTCGATCGCGGCGCCCAGCCCGATCACCTCCAGGATGGCCGGCGTCCCCGCCTCGAACTTGGTCGGCGCCGGCGCCCAGGTCGAGCGCTCGAAGCTCACCGTCGCGATCATGTCGCCGCCGCCCATGAAGGGCGGCATCGCCTCCAGCAGCGCCGCGCGCGCCCACAGCACGCCGACACCGGTCGGGCCGTACAGCTTGTGGCCGGTGAACACGTAAAAATCGGCGCCAAGCGCCTGTAAATCCACCGCGCGATGCACCACCGCCTGGCTGCCATCGACCAGCAACTGCGCGCCGGCCGCGTGGACGAGGTGGGCGATCCGCTCGATCGGGTTGTAGGTGCCGAGCACGTTGGACATGTGGGTGACCGCGGCCAGCCCCACGCGCCCGTCCACCAGCAGGCGCGCGAACGCGTCCATGTCCAGCTCGCCCGAATCGGTGATCGGCGCCACGCGCAATTCGATGCCGTGCGCGTCGCGCAGCATCTGCCACGGCACGATGTTGGCGTGGTGCTCCATCTCGGTCACCACCACCGCCTGGCCAGGCTTCAGCACGCCGCGCCCGTAGCTGTGGGCGACGAGGTTGATGGCCTCGGTGCTGTTGCGCGTGAACACCACCTCGTCGCGCGACGGCGCGTTCAGCAGCGCCGCCACCTTGTCCCGCACGCCCTCGTAGGAGTCGGACGTGCGCTCGCTCATCCAGTGCAGGCCGCGATGCACGTTGGCGTATTGCCTCTCCATCGCGTGCACCATCGCGTCGATCACCGCGCGCGGCTTCTGGGCGGAGGCGGCGCTGTCGAGGAACACCAGCGGCTTGCCGTGCACGCGCTGCGACAGGATCGGGAAATCTTCCCTTATCCGCGCCACGTCGAACGGGGCGGCGAGGTCGGCGCGTCTCGGATCGGCGTTCATTCCGGCACCGCCCACCAGGCGTCGATCACCCGGTCCAGCATGGCGCGCGCACGCCCGTCCTCCACCATGTCCAGCGCCTCTCCCAAAAAGGCCCGCACCAGCATGGCGCGCGCCTCGCTCTGCGGAATGCCGCGGCTGACGAGGTAGAACATCTGGTCGGCATCGAGCTCGCCCACGGTGGCACCATGGCTGCACTTCACGTCGTCGGCGAAGATCTCCAGCTGCGGCTTGCAGTCGATCTCGGCGTCCGGAGAGAGCAGCAGCGCCTGGTTCATCTGGTAGCCGTCGGTCTTCTGCGCCACCCGCGCCACC